>JALNXV010000089.1 GCA_023230175.1 Candidatus Cloacimonadota bacterium | reverse complement strand
TATTAAGTCAAATTGATGAAGAATATAGTATGATTTTAACAGAAAAATTTACAGATTACTATAATTCAAATGGTGGACAAGTTTTATGGTCAGGATGTTATAAATCAAGAGATATGGATTTTGCTAAACAGCTTAGTAAAATAAAAGAATTACAGCCGGATATTGTATTCATTCCCGGTTATACACGAGAATTTGGTTTTATAGTTAGGCAAGCAAAAAATTTGGGGATAGAAACTCAATTCTTATCTGGTGATGGAGTGGGCGAGCAGATTATTGAGTATGCCGGAGATGCTTCAAATGGTATTATATTGTCGGAACACTGGCATAGAGAACTTGGATATCCATTAACTGATTATATAATTAAATCTTATGATAAGAAATATAATAAGGTGCTTTTTAGTTCAGCAATTTCATTAGTTTTTGATGCTTTTTTATTACTTAATTATTCTATAGAAAAGGCGAATTCATTAGATCGTGATATGATAAGGGATAATCTTGCTGATGTAAAAGATTTTCAAGGGAGTAGTGGAGTTTATACGTTTGATAAAAATGGAGATCCTATTAATAAAAATGTTGTTATTTCTGAGATACAAAACGGAGTTAAAATTTTAAAATCTATCTATAAACCAGAGTATTAGAATATGAGTATTAGTTTAAGAAAGAGAATTAATTTAGCTTTATTTTATGCGATCGTGGTAATTATTATCATCTTTATTGCTTTTTTCCAACTTAACAGTAAGATTGGTTTAAAAACAGATCTTGATCTTATTAAAGATTTTATTCATATACTTTATACTCAGCAAAAAGAATTTATCGCTAATGAGATTTTTACTCGACAAGATGTTTCATTGCAACAAAGTATGAATATATTTGTAACAAATAAGAATATTATCTCAGCTTCGGTTTATGATATTGACGGGAATTTAAAAATCAATGCCGGAGAAGTAATTGATAATGCATTAGATGTATCTACTCTTGACAAAATAAATCCGGAATACCTGTTTAAACAGAAAAAAAGTGAAGGTGAATACTTATTGCAATATATCAATACGATAGAAATTGCAGGAGAGAATTTTGGTTATTTTGTTTTATACTATAATATTTCTTCTTTAGTAAAACACGAAATAACGATGCGTAATTTTTATTTGCTTTTAGTTATATTTATAGTGTTTATTATCATATATTTGCTTAATAAGATTTTAAAATATTCAGTTCTTAATCCCATTTTAAAACTCAAGTATGCGATGGATGAGATTTCAAAAGGTAATACCGGTAAACAAATTGAACACTTTGATATAAAAGAAATGAATGAAATTATGAGTTCATTTAATAATATGAGCAGTAATTTAAAAAGTATTTATAATAATCTTGAAAATTTAGTTAATGAACGCACTCAAAAACTTCAAAATGCTACTGAATCGCTTCAAAAGAGCGAAGAAAAGTATAGGCTTATAACAGAATTTGCTTCTGATACTATTTGGGTGTATAATCTAACAAAAAGTAAGTTTGTTTATATTAGTCCTACTATTTATGACTTGAGAGGAATTTCAATTGAAGAGGCTTTAAATGAAAGATTAGATCAATCCTTAACGCCTCAATCTTATCAAGAAGTCACTCCATTAATTAATCAATATTTAACAGAATTTTTAAGTAATCCCGATAGTAATTTGATATATATTGTTGAAGTTCAGCAACCTCATAAAGAAGGCTTTGATGTTTGGGTAGAAATCTCTGCAAGATTTAGATATAATAAAGATAATGATATTGAGATTGTTGGAGTTAGTAGAAATCTTGAAGAACGAAAAAGAATTGAGCAAGAACTTATCATTGCCAAAGAAAAAGCTGAAGCTGCTACAAAAATTAAATCAGAATTTTTAGCTAATATGAGTCATGAAATAAGGACACCTCTAAATGGCATTATAGGGTTTACTGATTTATTGAATCGAACTGAACTCAGCGAGACCCAAAGTAAGTACTTAAATAATGTTTTGATTTCCAGTAAATCACTTCAATCGGTAATTAATGATATACTTGATTTTTCAAAGATTGAGGCCGGGAAATTAGATTTAGAAATTATTAAAACTGAGTTTTTGCCGTTAATTAACGAGATAGTTGATATAGTGAAATTATCTGCATTAAATAAAAATCTTGATTTATTAGTTTATATATCACCTGATTATCCAAAATATATTGATATTGATGGATTAAGATTAAAACAAATTTTACTTAATCTATTAAATAATGCAATAAAGTTTACAGAAAAAGGACACATAATACTTGAAATCAATTTTAAAGTAATTGATGATAAAAATATTGAGATAGATTTTAAGGTATCTGATACAGGAATAGGTATTTCTGAAGAAATGCAGAAAAAACTGTTTAAAGCGTTTCAACAAGCTGATTCTTCAATTACGAGAAAGTTTGGAGGTACAGGATTGGGGCTTGCTATCTCTAATTCTTTAGCACATAAAATGAATAGTAATATAGTCGTTTCTTCGATTCTTGACAGAGGAACTGAATTTACCTTTAAGATTAAAACTAATTATTATAATTTTATGAGATTAAAAGAGATACCTTCGGGATTAAATGTTTTAATTATAACAGATAACCAAAATACTAAAGATTTCTTATCTAAGTTATTTAATCCTTTTAATATTAGGGTGTATTACAATTCTGCTTTACCTCAAGATGTGAAAGAAATTATAAAACAACAAATTAATCTAATTTTAATAGATATACAACTGCAACAAGAAGTGTTATGCAATTTTATTGATAGTGTTAATGAGTTTGTTTCGTATGATATTGATATTTTATTGTTTAGTTCTGAACATATATCTTTCGAGAAAAAACAAAAATGTGAAAAAAAGGGTTTATCCATTATTTATAAGCCAATTAAATCTTTTGATATATACGATTTTATGGTTGATACTACACAAAATACAAGTAAAAAAATTACAGCTGTTAATTATGATGATTATGTGATAATTATTGCGGATAATAATAAAATAAATTTAATACTACTTTCCAATTATTTAAAAGCATTATTACCGAATAGTTCAATCTTTATCGCTCAAAATTATGATACTTTAATAAATTTGATTAGTAAAAATAAACTTGATATACTATTTATTGATAATGATTTTCCTGATATGAATTATAGAGATTTAAATCAACAAATTACAAGTAGATATGAAGGCTGTGAAATACCTATTATAAGCCTTTATTCGGAAAATGATTGTAAAAAACAACTTGAATCTAAATCAATTGATAATTTTTTTGAGCTTTGCAAACCAATAGAAATCAAGAAAATAATTAATATATTAAAGCTTACTTTAATCAAGTAGGATATTTAATAGTTTTGAGTTCATTTCCTGCTTATATTTGCAATTTAAAGAAAAAT
This sequence comes from Candidatus Cloacimonadota bacterium, assembly GCA_023230175.1. Classification (GTDB taxonomy): domain Bacteria; phylum Cloacimonadota; class Cloacimonadia; order Cloacimonadales; family WRIO01; genus JALNXV01. The sequence continues at coordinate 7,605 of JALNXV010000089.1, read as the reverse complement.
AATTATTTTAATTGACAAAATATCCATATTTTATATAAAATGAAAAAAAATTATTGGAGGCTTAAAATGGATAAAAAATTATTTATTACGATATGCCTTATTTTGTTATGCTTTTCTCTTTCAGCAAATAGAAATGCCAGTTTAAATATAAGTTTTACTATTCCTCAAGTTGAGACTATAACTATTAATGATAGTCAATTAAATTTTAATCTGAATTATTCAGGACAACCTAATCAGTTATATGAGCCAAGAATAATTCCTACTTCTTATAATATTACATCAACTTCATCAAGTCCAAAGAGGTTATTAGCAAGTTTAGATCAATCTATGCCAAATAATGTATTTTTAGAAGTCAATGCGGAAGCCCCTACCGGAGCAATTTCTTTAGGGTATGTTCAACTTGATTCGAGTACTAAGCCAATAGTTACCGGTATTACTTCAGTTAATGAACATAGTCGGGTTATGAATTTTAGGCTTAGTGCAACGCTTGGTGCACAAGTAGCAATAAATCAAAATAGGGTTGTAACCTTTACTATTTCAGATTAATGATGCTAAATAAAAGATTATTTATTTTATTAGTTATAAGTTTTTTACTGAGTTGTTTAAATGCTGTAATAGTACAAGATCAGCTTACTAAAGTATTTACACTTGAGCCTGGTGAAACAGGTATTGAATACATAAATATTAATAATCCGGATGATAAGATTTTGCAAGTAAAGATTTCACAAGCTGACTATATTTATAATGCAAAGGATGATAATTGGTATCTTGAACCCGGGAAGTATAATAGGTCTAATGCTAAATGGATAACAGTGAGTCAGAATGTTAACTTAAATGCTTATGAAAGTATTTCATTACCTGTAAAAGTATCTGTTCCGAATGATATAACATTAAAAGGTTCTTATTGGTCAGTTATTTTTATTGAAGATGCTTCACCGGCTGTTGTAGATGATAATGTGTCTAATGATAATTTAATCTTTGCATATAGATATGCCATTCAAATAGTGACTAATATTAAAGATACCGGTGAAATGGATTTAGAGTTTAAAAATTTTATTATTGAAAAATTGGATTCTACCAATACTCAAATAATAACTTTTGATTTAAATAATTATGGAAATCTATGGGTAGATGCCTTAATAAAGATTGATATTTTCGATGATAAGACAAATTTTATAGGTTCTTTTTATGCAAAAAATCAAAAGGTGTATCCCGGGTTAGATAAGAAAGTATCAGTGCCATTAATACCTTTAAAAACATCAGAAAATGGTAAACTCATAACATATTATGCAGTTTTAGTTGCTGATTGCGGTAACAGTAAAATATTTGGTCATCAATTTTCTTTTTCAGTAAAATGAGAAAACTTGTCTTTATATTTAGTTTTGGATTTATATTTAGTTTATTTGTAATAGAGCTTTTAGCACAAGATGTATCAATTACATACCCTCAAAAGATAGATTCATATAAAAATCAGGTTTTAAATATACCTATTGTATGTGAGAATAAATCAAATAATTCTATTACATTATTACCGGATTTTTTGTTTGATATCAAGGGTTATCAGATAAATAATATTAGTCCCAAAAGTATAGCTCCATTTGATAAAGAAATGATTTTCATTAGTATAATTCCTGAAGATTATTTGATTGCAGGTAATAGATTTATTCCTTTTACATTGAGAGATATATCCGGTAAAATCAATGCAGAAGGCGTTTTTGAGATTCAGCATCATATAGATTCAGGTTTAGAAATTATTCCCATAGATACACCAAGGTTTTTAATTCCTGATATTAGTTATAGTTTATCTTTTTTTATCAGAAATATTGGTTCTGTTCCGATTGAGATTAGTTTTCAAGAATTGGAAGATAAATTTTTATTAAATCCTGCTGAATCAGATACTATTTTAGTGGATATTAAAAATTTAGATGAAGAAGTTTGGTATAACCTTAATCTTGAATATATTCTTACATTGATTCTGCCTACCGGGTTAGATGTTAGTTATAACACATATAGACAAATTATCCCTATTGCTCAAAAGAATGATTTGAAGGATAAAGATCAATTTAATATTCTTCCGATGAATGTTAGTCAGAAATTTTATTATGATAAGACTTCAAATTATAATAAATACTTTTTTAGACAGCATACGACATCAGTTTCCGGTTTTGGTTATATACGAGATTATCCTTCTCCTCTGATTGGGTGGTATATTAATCATAAATACAATATTTATAACCAAAAAACTGATAATGATGAGACTAATTTTAATGTATTTTATAAGTCAAAAAATCTAAATATTACTGCAGGTGATGGTTCATATAAACTTGATTTAAACAGGTTAAATAAATATGGGCAAGGATATGATATAGCCCTGAAATTTAATAATTTTATTTTGCAACAAACCTTTTTAAAAGAGCAATATAAAGATAGACCTGTTCATACTCTTAATGCTTTTGGTTACACTTGGGAAATTGATCAATATCAGTATGAACCATTACAATATGTAATGTTTAAGTATTACAGAAAGTATAATCGATTTCATAATAATAACTGGTATTCGTTAAAACATCACGAAAGCATTGAAAATGAAAAATATGTGGCTAATCTTCAGTTTAAACCCATTCAAAATCTTTTATTAAATTTAGAGTTATTTACTGTAAAGGATTCTACAATGGATAAGCTAAGTTCTCCAAATTATGCAGGTGAAGCTGTTTATCAAAATAGTAATCTTTTTTATAGATTTTATGCACTCAAAGATAACAGTAATCTCTTGAATGAGTTTAATTATAGATATAGATTAAATAATGAAGTAAATCTATATACTGATAAATTTGACGTTTATGCCTCATATCTATACTATGATGAAAAAGCAAAATCAAATTGGACTAACAAATCTCATACTTCAAATCAAAATTACTATGTAAATGCACAACTTAATATATTGCCTGAGTTGTATTTGAAAAGTAGGTTCTATTCTGCTGAAACTAATGTTTATTATCCGAATAAATCAAATTTTAATGAGAATGAATTCTTATATGGTTTTTTTATAAAAAATAAATATACACTTGCGGAAGTCTTATGTGGGCAAAAAATTGAAAAATATTTGGATACAAAAAGGTGGAATCTGTATGAATTTAATATGAATTTCTTTGTGAACAGTACTTTTAGTTTATTGATTAATAATCAGGTAGCTCACAGAAAAGAAAAACAAGAAAGTAAAGATATAAACCATACTAAGATTAGTTCAAGTCTTCAGGCAAATATTAAATGGAATCATAATTTAATACATTCATTAGGTATAAATCATACTTATTATAATCAAAATATTTGGCAAAATTATTTGTTTGCCTTTACTGATTTAACTTATACTTTTAAATGGGGACATTCTTTAAAGTCCGGTGTAAATTACGGGTTAAATCCAAGAATTTCAGATGTTCCCGGAATATCAAATTCTTATCGCTTCTCTTGCTATGTTGAGTATGTAATGCCTATAGAAATTCCGCTTTCTCGTAAAAATAAATCAAAAATAGTTAATATTTCTCTATTTGATCCTTGGTATCAAAAACCTGTCAGTGGAGCGATATTTAATTATGATAATATGTATTATATCAGTAACGAAAAAGGATATGCAAATATAAAAAGAACACATAACTCCTCTGATTTAATGCCATCTCAATTATCAATTATTAATATGCCTGATGGTTTTGCAACCTTGCCTAATTTGACAGACGTTTCAGCATCAATTAAAGATAAAAAAGTAAAATCTGTACAATTAAATCTTGTTCATTTGAGTGAGTTAAATATACAATTAATGCTAAAAAAATACGATAAAATTTCTATGGATGAGGTTAACTTGTTGCCGGATAAAGATTATATTGCATATCAAAATAAAAATTTAATAAATCTTAATCAATATCAACTTATTCCTTTTAATAAGAATTTAACATTTACCTTGTCAAATGGCGAGACTTCTGTCTCAGTAAAAACTAATAATGCCGGTTTTGCTAATGTTAAAAATCTTTATCCCGGAACCTGGTCTATTGCTATTAATAATAAAGATGTTAAGCTTCAGGAAATAGGAGCTTTAGTTATTGAAAATAATGCTGATAATATTATATTAGAGTATGGTGATAAATTAGACTATCAAATAATATTTTTGGAAAAATATCAGAAGTTTATTAAGTTTGATATTGATTAGTAATTATAGTATTTGTGTAAAAAAGGATTCTTCTTCTATATAAAAGGTTGTTGAATAATAATGTTGTGCGAGCATCCCTGCTTGCACTTAAAATATTGAGTGATAGTTATTCAATATTTTATGAAACTACAAGCTGGAAGCTTGTAGAACTTTTCTGCATTTTGGCAAAGTCTCTTAAACTTGTAGTGTGTAAGTAAGGATGCTCGCATAACATTATTATTTAACAGCTTTGAATAGTATTTGATTTACAAAAACAGAGACGTTCAAATGAGCGTCTCTTCAATTATGTTTATATCTAATTATGATGTATGTAATTGTATATAATGTAAGTTATTTAAGTAAAATCATTTTTCTTGTTGCAGTATATTTGCCGGATTTGATTTTATAAAAATATATACCATTACCTACTAATTGATTATTTTCATCTTTCCCATTCCAGATTATGTTATAATTGCCTGCTTTTTGTTTTTCGTTAACGACGGATTTGACTTTTTGCCCTTTTATATTATATATATCAAGGTTTACGTAATCGTCATTTTCAAGTGAGTAAGAAATAGTTGTTTCAGGATTAAATGGGTTAGGGTAATTACCTTTTAATACAGTAGTAGTTGGTTTTATTGTGATTTCAGAATTTGACATTGGCTCATTAAAGTGTACATTGTCGATTTTTATGTAAAACATATCTGTAACATCAAAATGTCGGATAGCTATATATATGGTTTCTTCGGCATAATCATAGATATCAATTATTACAGGAATCCAATCCGAAGAATTAATTGTATCAGTATAGATAGTCTCAAAACTTGAGATTTCTCTATCAGTGGTTGAGATTAAAACAGAAAAGTGTTCGCTTATCCAACTAGAGTCTTGAGGGGCAACTTCAAAAGCAAAATGTAAGGAACCATAAGGATTAGTAGGGATTACTATTGCAGGAGTAATTAACCAATTATCAGGAGTTAATGCACCAATTTCATTTAGATATGAAGCGCTTGCTGCACATTTATCGCTATTGTAACCACCATTTGTTTCTTCAAACAAAAACCAGTTATAAGTATCACCGTCATTATCAATAAGCATCCATCCGGTAGGAGGAAATACATCATTTTCAAATTGTTCATTCCAGCTCATATCTGTGATAATTATTTCTTCTTCTATTGTAATTGAAAGAGTAACAGGTAATGATTCTTGTCCCTCATATATAGCAGTAACACCATATATATATGTGCCTGGCTGGACTGACAGATCAGCATAAAATGCATCTGATATTGGCGATTCAGTTAAGAGTAAATCATCACGATAAACATTATAATCTACTGACATATCAAATGGATATTCCCAAGTTAAAATTACATTTGAACCTTGAATATCTGCATTTAGATTTGTAGGCGGATCCGGTATTATATGACTTTCTTCATATTTGTATATTCCGTTATGTTGTATGTTGCATCCATCAATTACCATATAAGCTAAATCTTCATTATAATTGGTGTTAGTTTCCCAAAGGTAAAGTTCTACTACCCAAGAGGTAAAGCCTGTTGATGCTCCTGCAATATTAAGATTGCCATCTCCGTTAAAATCTCCTATCACTGGAGTTGAAGACATAGTTACTGAATCCCAACCGGTTCCAACAGACAAAGGCCAGCCGTCTTTAGGTGAACCATCGTGATTATAACAGTGATAACCCTCGGCAAAAAGATTTGAACTAAAAACTATATCAACATCATTATTTCCGTCAATATCAGCTAAAGCAACCTGAGTGTAAACAGCATTAACAGGACCTGCAGGAAATCCTGTTAAAGCATTTCCGTCTTTGTCCCAAGCATAGATATAGTTAGCAGGTTCTGAGGATGAAACTTGATCACCTACTACTAAATCTAATTCTCCATCAGCATCAACATCTCCAATTGCAATTGTAGAAAATACCCAACTACTTGTTGCTTGAGGCCAACCATCACGGATGGTGCCATCTGAGTTTATTACATAAACAACACCTTCAGTATCTCCACATCCACCAAAGATTATTTCCATAGAATTGTCGTCATCTAAATCAACTATAACAGGAGAAGAGTAAGAATAAGTTATGCCGGGAAAATTTAATGGGAAACCATCCAAAACATTGCCTTGATAATCATAAACATATAAAGAATTATATGATAAAGCAATTATTTCTGTATTCCCGTCATTATTAATATCTCCTGCTGAAATTCCTGCCCCGGGGAAAGTGTCAAGTTGTTGAGGCCAACCCTCTACAACGACCCCTGAACCATTATAAACATATACCCAACCATTAGGGTGATTTCGGACATTAACTAATATTTCCATGGCATTATCTCCGGTGATGTCAGCTAAAGCAACATTCATTGTGCCCCCACCGGCTTGAGTCACAGGAAAACCTTCTACTGCTGAACCATCTTTGTTGAAAGCATATAACGCACCTGTATTTCCATTAGTATTGTTTCTGCTTGTACAAACAATTTCCTCTTCACCATCTCCATCAATATCTCCTATTGCAGGAGAACCCCAAATATAAAATGATAAACTGACAGGCCAGCCCGGAACAGCTGTACCATCTGTGTCAAAGGCAACTATCTTTGTGCCTACTCCAAATAATATTTCTAACTCTTCGTCATCGTCCATATTAGTAAAAACTGCACCGTTATATGTGTTTGAGCTTGTGTAAGATAAAGGAAATCCGTTCATCACTGTCGGAGTTTCTCTAATAGATTGTATTTTTGTTGTCTTATTTAAATCTGCTTCTTGAATATTTACATACCCTGCTATATCAGGAATGTATGATATCCTTGCCGGAATTTCTGATAAATTGTTAATATGTAGCTTAGTAGAAAACAAAGCTGTTGATGCTATTATCAACAATAAGCAATATGAAAATTTTAATGTTCTCATGATAACTCCTTTATAAGTAATTAATTAAATACATTTTTAAACTCTATGATATTTTATCCTTAATGTCAAGATAAATTTTAAATTATTAGAATGTAATAGAATACTCTTGAATAACTAAGTTATGAGAGCATCCTTGTTTGTATAAAAAATACCTTAAATATTAGGATCTGAATTAATAAGTTTTCTGCATGCATAAACTCTTATGGCTATGTTTAATATTATCAATAGCCCATAGAATTATGATTTTGGTATTAGGCATATTTTAGCATTATTAAAAAGTTAAGATTTACCGATTTTTTGGTGAATTTGTAATAGAGTGTAGGTGTGAGGATGGCAATAAAATTGATTTTAGACAGAAAAATTAAGAAAAATTTATAATATTTATATGTTTGATAATTGGTAGATATAGTGAGGATTTTGTCAAGAAGATAAAGATTTTTTAAATTTTTATATTGACAGAAAAAGCATAGTTTGTAAATTTTGTCACATTGGTTGTTAGTTAG
>JALNXV010000088.1 GCA_023230175.1 Candidatus Cloacimonadota bacterium | reverse complement strand
CTGAAAGCAATGCTAGCCGTGCGCATCCGAAAAAACTGGTTGCTCCAGAATCCTGCAAAACAACTAACCAGACAGCAAAGTAGGAATGAAGCCTGAATGGAAATCACCATCGAGACATTATTCTGATCTATCATCTCGGAATGCTTGTTAAAGACACTGTAATCAATTCTGAAAGCTTTCTTTCCCCACACAAAACGCCCTCGCTTATCAAATCATACCACACAATCAGAAAAAAGATAGTTTCTGCTAACCTTTTACACAAAAATCCGTGTATGCTGCTTCCAGAACTCCGATGGACTCATTCCCTTGATGCGCCTGAATACTTTGCAGAATGTTATCTGACTGCCAAACCCTGATGCTTCGCCAATCTTAGACATTTCGTATTTCGTACCTGAAAGCAGATTGCAAGCCTTCTCTACTCTCCGCAGTTTTTAAACTTGTTCAAACTATTAACATGGCTGCAAAGCATAATCAAAAATGAAAGCAGCTTGAGTAGTGCCCATTGAAAGCGAATCTGCAATTCTACAGATTTTCAGCTCACTCCAAAGTGGATGAACAAGAAAATATTGCTTGCCTTTCATTTCCAGAATCAAAAAACCATTTTTCTCCTCTGCCTTATTGATTGTCCCGGCGTTTTCCATTACAGAAATCGACTTTTCTATAATAGGTTTCCAATAAGAGCAATTCAAATCAGGAACAAAGAACTTATCATTTGCTATTTGAGCTAAATCCAGACCAAGCCTCCAGTTGAGGATCTGATGGATGTCTTGATTGTAATAATCACGGATACAATCATAACAGCTGCTATCACATGAGTCAGAATGCTGGCTTTTAAGCAACGAATTGACAAATTCACTATCAATCGATAATGAATCAATTAAACACTCCTTGGCAATTATATCAGAAGAACCAATATAATTTGTATATCCGGCACCATTTTCAAGTCTCTCAACAAAATAAACCATCGGAATCTGCTTCCCATGATCATTGAACTGGCAATAATTCAAATTAAACTCTGACACATCAACATCAAGATAATCAGCAATACGTTTTCTTAGTAACGTCCCCCAGGATAAGTATGCCGATTTAATCATCATCTGATGCTCAGAAGAAGAATCAAGATTGATATCCACATCAGAATTGGTTGAATCCAAGGATACCTCAAGAACACCTGTCACTTTAGAGGAAATCAAAACTACTTTTTTCTTCTCACCGAAAACTGTTGAACCACGACTCATCAAAAGGGGATCAACCCAGCCATTTCGTTCTTTACTGCAAGACTCAGCTGCACTTACTTCAAAGCACTTACCACCATTTGTATTGATTGTATTGATCACGCCCTTTTCTGGAATCTGGTTAATTCCATAATTGATGTTCGATGTTTCAAGACGATTGCGGACAATTTCGGATTTATTGACATCAAGCGAAGTGTCTGAATGCACTGACACCCATTCATAATAACCATTGTAATCCTTGGGAACGGCTCCAAAGTCTACACAATACCCTAATGGAGAACAGACATCATAAGCTTCAACGCTACTCCCACAGCTGGGACAAGTCATAGTTTCCTGCTCATTTTCTACAAAGGAAATATTACAATTCTTGCAGAAATACAGTTTTTTACCTTCAAGTTGATTCAAGCCATCGATTGATTTCAAGAGACCGCTAGAGTATTTATAATCAATGAATCCTACGGATTTGTAAACTTTTTTGTCCTTCACAATCTCGGAACCAGGAGCAAAGGAAGAAAGCGCAAAATCCTGATTCCTATCTACAACCTCTCTTGCTGGCAACTTATCAGGAACCGACAAGAACAAAGGTCTGACTTGTGTGGGAAAACCAAACATAGGCAAAAGTCCTGCAGCAGCAAGTCGCTCGCTTAGCTGAGATTGATTGAATTCAGGTTTAGCCAGAACTGCATCGATTTTTTCAGGCAATGACTCAATATCACTAAAAAAAGAATCCTCTAAGACTTTACATGGGGAGTTGCGTAAAACCATATCCACTATCCTTTGGATTTCAGGATGGTTCGACTTAATCCAACTGACAACGTGTTTACGATTCTCATACCCTCCATTCCATCCATCAGGCGTGCCGAAGTTTCCATGAACTGCGTCATTCCGTTTTTCTTCTCCAACATAGCCCTTCATTGCTTCTCTAAGAACCTGCTTGAAAATAATCCTTCTAGCTATATCTATGCTATTCAAATCAATATAAGGTTTTGAGGGCACACCGCTTACCATTCGCTGTGGTTGTTGAAAATGCGTCAGATCATGGCTATTCACTTTACAGACAGTCACAGCAATAGACATTGGATTACCACGCCTTCCTGCTCTTCCGACTCGCTGTTGATAATTGAATCGCTGTGGAGGAACATTGCCCATCATTACAGCCACAAGGTTTCCAATATCGACACCTGCTTCCATTGTCGTGGTAACGCTTAATAAATCAATTTCATCAACTCTTTTTACGAGATTGCTTTTTCTTGGAACAAGTCCTTGAAATAGGTATTGCCGAAGAGTTGAATCAGACACATCAGTCTGCCCAGTGAGTTCCTCGCAATGGAGCCGATTGCATGAGCTATCAACCTTTCGAGAATAAAACGACCTTTCTTTTACATCTTTGACTTTTTCTGGAGTGGATGATAGCTTTCCACAACAGTTGATGCATACTCCACCGCTTTTTTGCAAATGGACAGTGCCACACTCAGGGCATACCCATGCAGGATCGTCATCATCTGCACTGATGAACGAAAGATTATTGCCTGTCAACCCATATCTTTTGTCTTCTATAACATCAGAATCAATTAGTTTCTGAATCAAACTGTTCTGAGTTTCTCTGAGCCCTGATGAACCGAAGACTTCACGCAGATATTTTGATAACTTTCGTGGAACATGCGAACCGATTACGAACTGTGTAGTATTATCAATTATCCGGTTTCCCTCTCCGAATAGCCTTACAACAGAGTTCAATACTTCATTATCTTCCTCGTGAATAACGGCAACCCTTCCAATTCCAAGCTGTTCAACTGAAGATTGCCTTCCACGTCCGAAAATTGATTCCAGTGAAGTAATTTCTGATTCGCGAATCATCTGAGATTTGAAATAGTCTTCAGATGTTCCTGGAGATAAATTCTTATAATCATTCTTGTTCCAGTCGATAATTGCAGTCCAAGGTTTGTTGTCTATCATCGTGTTGTATCTTGGATATGGACCAGCGGGATTGATCCCTTTTTCTAAAAGGGTTTTTTTGACATTGTTATATATCTGCTTCAAGGAAATACCCTTGTCAGTGAGGAAAACATCAAGATCCACCTTCTCCTCTTCAGAAATTCCTTCAGTAAAACTATCTCTAATTTGATTCCTTTTTTGTTTGAGATTCCAATTATTTTTAACACTCTCCATAACATCTTCAGGGATATTCTTTTTATTCCAAAAATCAGCATCCATGGAATGATAGTACTTTCTGAGAAAAGCCCGTTCTCGCTCCTTCCCATGAAAAGACTGAACAATGACAGATCGCAAAGTATCAGAATAATGATCAAGTTCAATACCAGAAGAGAGCTTCGCAGCTGATTGCCTGCTATCAGAGAAAAGGACAAGTTTTGGAGTTTCTTCATTTCGATGAAGAATCTCCATCAGTTTATCAGCAAATACCTGATTAACCTTCTGAACACCTGAACCATGAAAGAAAAGCGGAGTGAAAGAATTGTCATCCTTTTCCTTGATTTCATATTCGCAATTCAGGCATTTATGAGGAAACCCATGAAACCGGCTGTCAGTAGATGAGGAGTAAATAACATATCCTCCAAACCGATTGAACTTGCATTCACCAGTCATCCAGTTTATCTGGCAGAATCTCCATCCTGTCTGCGTTTCATTATCAAACTCTTCAAAATCCTTGTTCTTTCCCTGTTCATATTCACGATTCTTTGCAATTATTACCCTTTGTCCATCTTGCAAGACAGAGGAATCATTCAACTCTAGAGTAATACTCCGATCTGGATTAGGTTTTGCAAAGGCAGAAAAGTAGACTTCACCACATTGTCGACAAACAATCAATTCAAGGACGATAGCTCCACAGGAACACCTTTTCACTGGCTTTCCATAGACTTTTCCAAAAAACCTATCCTCTTCAGGATCATTGACTTCATTGCAGTCTGGATTAGTGCACACCCAGAGGTGATCAATGTTCCTTGCAAAATAATGAGCTCTGAGGGGAAGAGCACAAGCAGAAGTTTCATCTTTTGAAAGATTAATCAAAGATAGAAAGGCTTCGAGAAAAGACATGCAATTCTTTTCTTTAGGAAACAGTTTCTCCGCAAGAAATCCTATTGACTGTGCTTTGAATTCACCGTTTTCTTGTTGACATGCCCATTTCAGCCAATCTGTAAACTTCCGATCCTCCGTGTACTCAGAAATGCTCTTTCCAGACGATTGAAGGATGATTTCACTAATTTGCATCTCACAGTTTGCATTCTTTCCGGAATCGCTAGTACATATCAAAGCGACTTTTTCAAGAATTTCCGTTTCTATAGATGGCAAGGCAGAAGGATCAATCAATGGATTTCTCTTGTCACCAATTATCGCGAACTTATTGACATCTGAAACCGAAAAGAAGTCTTTTAGAAAACCCTTTGACTCATCATTGCATTCTAATGATGCACTTGAAGCAATAAAACGCACTTGCGGAGAATCAGCATCAAGTCCAAGCCTGTCAAGAAGAACCTTGATGATATAAGAAACTTCTGTTCCCGCGGTCCCGCGATATGTATGCAATTCATCAACTACTAAGGTGAATACATTCTCCGGGTTACTCTCAAGCCACTTCTTTGTAGTATCAAAGATGCAATCTTCTTTTTCCCGCATCAGCATGACATTCAACATGCTGTAGTTAGTGATCAGAACATCTGGAGCATTTTCAAGCATTTCTTTTCTTGTATTCAGTTCAGCACTATCAGCTTCAGATCTAACTTGAGAAAACCGGATTTGCCGTAGATCTCGATATTTCCGAAATGCATCAGCTGTTGCCTCGCTAGATGAATCTTTTTCAATTTTTGCAGTCAAATCCTCGTAAGCCTGGTTCACTTCTTCCGCTAATTCTTTCCAATCGTCTGTTTTCTGTTCTTCACCTTCGTCTTTATAAGTTTTTGGTGTTCTTCCCGTATACCGCCCGAAATAGAACCGATTTTCATGCCTGTTTTTATTCAACCAAGCAATTGGTCCCCTTTCATCCAAGCGAGAATCATCAAGTGCCATGCGAAGTCGAACCATTTGATCTTCGGCAAGGGCATTCATCGGATACAGAATCATGCAGCGCATAGCACGAGACCGGATATCAGGCGAACCCCAATTTCTCGATTCCTCAATCAAATTGTAGATAATCGGCAATAGAAAGCACTCGGTTTTTCCAGAACCAGTTCCTGTCGTAACAACGACATTTCGTTTATTGACAACATATTCCTTCAAGGATTGAATCTGATGCTCAAACAAACGTCTGCTTTGCGTTTTTTCCGGAATGGAATCAGTATGAAAAAGCCCAGTGTCGATGAATTCAGCAAACTCCTGAGAAATGTTCATTTCACAGCACACATCCTGCAAAGTTTCTTTTCCTTCATACTTATTTGGTATTTCAATGTATGGGGGTTGCATAAGCACACCTGGACCACTAAATAGCTCTCGCCTTTCCTTTCTTGCACTTTCGTATCTAAGCTTAATTCCTGAATCAAGATAATCAATGTATTCATTACGAAGTTCTTCACCAATTCTAATCGGATCAATCATCTTCTGTTCCTTTCAAAAATCCTGTCAATTTCATTTATGACAAGAGAAGTCATGTGCCTGTATTTTTTTTGCTTTCCAAGATATGCTTCTTCAGTTTTCAGAACACTGCAATCAAGCATAACAAGAGCACGATAAATAAACGGTGGAATAATTCCTGGGGAAAGCAGCTCAAGTTCATCCCCTCTCGCCTCATACAGCTTTACGCCATTATTGATCCTGCTATAGCATCGGGCATAGAACATGCATTCAAAAGACTGCTGATATGGGAAAATCCTACGGGAGACTCCATTGCAATCAACAAGATAAAATGGATAAAATGGATAATCCTTCTCTTTGTACACGCCTGGTGGCATGCCTTTCTTTGGATCCAGCAATTCTAATTTGAAGTTATAATCATTGGCTCGGTACTTAAGATCATGGCCATAGCTGATTTCAAGATTGTCAATATATTTATTAATTGAAGGCAAACTGCAAAGCAATGACAAACCATCTTGCGATAGCATATCACAGCATTCCTCACAAATATCGAATCGATCGAGTCTTTCAGGTCGCCTTCTAATCTTTGAATTGTCTTCTGGGAAGAAGAGCACAGTATTTCCATTTAAGTTGACTTCATACTCAAGAACTCCAATTTGTATTAGAGGAAAAACCAAGTCATAAAAAGCATTAGAATCAATCTCGGAAACAGACAGAGCCGCTTCTTTCTGAACAAGCTTCATGAAAGATTTCTTAAGGTTGCCATAAAGGACTGGCTGACAGAGCCTTACCCAATTGACAATACTCACCTGCAATTCTTCAGTATTTTGAATAGTAGTCAAACCCGACCTCATTTGAACTCTCTTCTTTAATCTTGATGTTTCCTAATTTCAAAGAATAAGAGGCCGTTCTCCCCGTCGCTTTTCTCAGATTCAGATTATTTGATTCTGCTCCTGGATGTCCTACAAAACTCCAACCAGTGAATAGTTCATGGTTAATTGGCAAGCCAATTGCATCACTCCCAGCGACTGGGAGCATTGTTGCCACTATTCTCAGATTGCCAGGAAACCCTTTTGCTTTTATCCCAGGCATCGTAACCCTAGCATCATTGACTAAATCGAACATACTCTGCAATCCGCTTTCTGGAGGAACTAAATTAATGTTCTGAAAGATCAATATGAAATTTGATTCAGGTTTCTCTATAGCTCTATTCCAGAAATCAACAAGACCGCATTTCTTGAAATCTGAAAAATGGTAGAATTCATGTTCAACAAGAATATTCTTCACATAACAATCACCAATGAAATGGGCTAGAATATATGGATAGGAAATGCTTGGCACTACAGTTGCCTTGTGGTAAAGCAAACTGACTATTTCATTTTTCAATTCACGGCTTAGTTCACCGCCAATTATTCTTTGATAATCCTCATAGTGATCGTCATAAGGTTCGTCAACGAACTCTTCTTTCTGGTTTTTTTCATAGTACTCTTCATCAAGAATCGATTCTTCAATCTTTTCCAAGCAATCTCGGCTGTTTGAATTTCCGATTCCTGCCAATATTTTGATTTCTTGCACAATCATGTCTTTATTACTAGAAAGTTCAGCAATTTCTTTCTTCTTTTCTTCTAATAACTGGTTATGCTTCTCATTGTCTTTCTCAATCTTTTCTTGTTCCGCAAGCTCAGAATAAAACTTGTTCTCCAACTCCTGTAAAGCTTTCTCTTTCTCTGCCGCTTGGCTTTTAAGGTGGGCAACGAACTCAATTCTTTTATTATTCAAACTTGCTTCAAAGTCAGTTTTCCTAGAATAAAAAAACTTTGCTTCTTCCTGTTTCTGTTCCTTAACCATCATGTCAATCTTTTCATTAAGCTGTTTCTGCAAAGCGCTTGAATATCTTATAATCGAATTGAGATCATCATCAGACAAAAAAGCTGAATCTACAAGTTTCTTACAACTTTCAATTCTTTGAAACCTGAGAGAATCATCTTCAACACAATCTTCAGCGTTTTTCCTTAATACTCCAATAAAAGAATTAACATCGTCTTGACTTAGTTCATCTCTGTTTCTCAACTTCGACTTAAACCAATCTGCAAGTTGTGTCGAATTCATCATATCGACGCTTCCGATAGAATCGGAAGAAAAAAGATGATCCTTTGCTTTTTTCGAAGCGATATACAAATCCTTCTCGATTTCAAGATTATACTTTTTAAAGAAACTAAATCCGCAGGGATATTCATAGATTTCTTTTCCTTTTGCAGCAGCGAAACTGCCATTTTTAATAACAACTTCATTGAATATAAGTTCAGAATCCGAATCGTAAGGAATGAACAGTGTTTCATTTTCAAAAACATCAGGAACTGAAGACGTATTCAGATGAAACAATACTTGACTGCCTTGATGCCATCTGCGATTCCAACTAATGTACACAGGATTAATTCTAGAATTGCAATCAAGATTGTAACGGTCATTTAGAAGACCTCCCTTAGATGACTGTATCCACGAAGCCTCAAAGAAATAACCTTTCTTTGCTTGCTCTTTTACACACTCGGGAATGCTTTCGTAATCAAAGAAGGATGGAGCGAAAAGGTTTCCGTATGGGAAAAAAAACATTCCAAGAGAATCATGATCCTTTTCAATGATTTTCCCGGATTCCTTATCAACAACTGCTAATACTTTAAAAGAAGCACTATTACCTCCCTTCTGAGAATTCATCTTCACTAAACATCTGCAATTCTCTGGATCAATATTCATGCCCTAATACTCCTTACTTATTCTTACAAATCTATCTCTCATCTTCTGGTACCTTACTCCTGCTTTTCCCATTCTGCACGTTGCAATGTTATCAGCGTGCTCACTCTTTTCAGTTTTCTTCCACTCTAAACCAGATAGCATCCAGTCTTCTGGGGAAGAAAGAAAGCATGAAAAAGCCGCTTTCCAGGACCAACCAAAACTGATTGTTCTTGGCTTCAATAAAGTAACCCCAATAACAATGGGACTATACTCTGGGACTTTAAGCGAATGCGAACCGACTCCCAAATTACAGGAATTCAAGTCCAAAAGGCCTTTTGAAACAGTAATTTTCTTAGAGTCAACAAAAAAGTAATCAGGTTTTCTTTGAAACTTTATTGCTGGTAGAAATCCTGCAATCCATAGCTTATTCTGGCCTTTCAACCCTCCAATCAGTTCAATCCCTTTGCTTGAACTTTGCTTTTTCCAACGCTCAGGAATGCAATCAAAAGAGGATTCAGGAAAAATTGCAAAAAAACGTATTCTGCTTGACTTGCAATTCTCGTTTGAATACTGCCTGCTGATGTCGAATATTCTTGGGCAAAGACTCTTTATCTTGCCTAAATCTGCTAAAACGCCACATGTTTTATCAAAACTTAGTTTCTCTACTTCAGTCCAATCTTCATAATTCTCATCAAATACAAAAAGCAGTTCTTTCGAAGTAATATTTTCCGGAACCTGTTCTTTACCTTTTCCGTTTCGAACTTTGTACGTTTGTTTCTCATTATCAGTACTTAGAAAAAATGAATCAGAATGGGTGCTGCTTGAAATAGTTGGCTTTCTAGACAATTCAGCCTTCTGATCTGAAATTGACCAATTACAGAAGCAATAGAAAATCGCACGTCTTGCTAATCTTTCGAGCATTCTCAAATCTAAGTAGGGGAAATATGGATTGCCAGTGCATGCCTGAGCATTTCCAAATACTCTTTCAGAGAATTCCGAAAAGGAATAAGTTGATCCATGACTAATCTTGCATCGTGTTTTGAAGTGTTTTTCCCATTGATGATAACGCCGAAGGCTGAAAAGCTGCTGCGATCTGGGAAACTGAACATATCTTCCAGAATAAATTGTCGGTTCAGGAATAAGCAATTTCAACTGGTATCTTTCACTCAATTCGTCGGAAACAAATTTCCAAAGTTTCTCCTGCCTTGGTTCAAAACCACTAGAAAAACTGGAATTGCTGTAAACACCTTGCAATTCAGTTTCAGAAATATCAAGATACCTGGAAAGTTTATCATTGTAAGATTTCTGATCATTGGCTACACATTGATATGCAATCATAACTTGAATTGCACATACTCCAAGGCTGTTGTAAAAATTGCCTCTATAATCAACTGCATTTGCAGCATCTACAAAGAAATTTCTACACTCAATCATTAAATCTTTTTTTGAAATACCAATACTTGAACAAATCTCATTGACTGAATCTTCAGTAAAAACAAGGACAATCTCACTCTCCTCTTCAAAACCTAACTGAAGAGATTCTGCAACAGTCTTCCCGAATTGAGTTAATTTACTTGCCATAGGAATCAAACAAAATACGAATTACTAGCAAAAAATGAAGCAATAGACCCAATTCAAATCCCCTGAATTTCCTGATATATTGATAATTATCCCATTTAAAGCATCATAAATCAACCAAATTCGGATTTATTGCTGTTCATTTGAATACACAAAAATCCTCGTATGCTGCTTTCTGAACTCCGATGGGCTCATTCCCTTGATGCGCCTGAATACTTTGCAGAATGTTATCTGACTGCCAAACCCTGATGCTTCGCCAATCTTAGACATTTCGTATTTCGTACCTGAAAGCAGATTGCAGGCCTTCTCCACTCTCACCCGGTTCATGTACTCCACCCAGGTCTGCCCGGTTTCCCTGCGGAAGATGCGGCAGAAGTAATTAGGCGACAGCCCCACCTTCTCGGAAACCTCGTCAAGTGACACGATCCGGCGGTAATTGCCATTGGCATATCGGATTGCCTTTTCTACATCCGCAGAATACTCCCCTTTCGATTCATCCGAGATCAAGCCCACGAACTGAGCCAGAGCTGCCTTTATCCAGCTTATCTGCCCCTCAATCGGTCTTTGGAATGCCAGGCTGCTGTACAGCTTCTGGCACAGCGTCCATACCTGTGATTCATCGGCATGAGCACTCAATGCAGCGCGGGAGAACAGCGTCACCATCTCCTGCATCCGCATTCTGAGCATTCCGCTCTGCTCTGAATGATAATGGGAAAACAGCCAGATCTCCTTCTCTGCAGCAGCCTGCGCGGTCTCAAGATCCCTCTTTGCAACTGCATCCATCAGCTCCCTCTCAAGGTCTGTGGAATAGAGCATCCCGCTCTCTTCTTCACCTCCGCAGTCCTGGATAATATCGAACAGCTTTCCCTGAATCTCCAGACTGCGATAGCTTGCTGCAAGGTTGTCCTGATACTCCGAAGCCCATCCAGCAACCATTCTCAGCACCTCGGCAAGCGAGG
>JALNXV010000086.1 GCA_023230175.1 Candidatus Cloacimonadota bacterium | reverse complement strand
AAATGTTCTATAAGCATCCTTGCTTGTAGCGTATAAACAGGGATGTTCGTACAACAAATGTTCTATAAGCATCCTTGCTTGTAGGAAAAAATTATATTCTACAAATATATTTCAATATTCATAGTTCGAATTTTAACCCGACGGATAACTGATTGCCTCATAACTCTTTTTTCTGATTGTTGCAACTATGCAAATAAAAAGCTTGACAGAATTGTTAAATATATTATTTTTAGTTTTTAGCATAGGAGGAGAGATGAAAAAAATAAGTTTTGGTCAGAGATTAAAGAGTTTTCGTAAGGCTTTAGGGATAAATATTACTCAAATGTCAGATACTTTAGGAATGGTTAAATCTAACATTTCCAGGTATGAACGTGATTTAAATAAACCCACAGTACAATTTTTAGAGTTACTTTTAAAACATTATCGTATAAATCTTAATTGGTTATTTGGTGAGGAGACAGAAATGTTTTTAGTTGATAAACAAGAGATTAAACTGTCAGAGATGTCACATAACGAAGTTAAAAAATTAAATATCCCAAAAGAGAAAGTATATGATTTCCCACAAGTACAATATACAAGTTTTGGAGTGCCGGTTTTTAATGGTGAATTAGAAGATAATGCAGAGCATTTATTGCCTGTTTACGGAGAAATTAGTGCCGGAGAACCTTTAGAAATTAAAGACCAAGAACCATATAATTTTGTTCCTTTTCCCATTAATAAGCCAAATATGAATATGGATGATTATCTTGTTTTTAAGGTAAACGGTCTTAGTATGTATCCGGAAATTATGCACCAAGATATTGTTTTTATTAAAAAGAATAATAACTGGTTTGAACTTAATGGTAAGATTGTAGCAGTAAATATTCAAGGTGAGATGACTTTAAAGAGGCTTATGTTTACTGAAGAAACAAGAGAAATCATATTTAAATCATTGAATCGTAGTTTTGCTGATATTAAAGTAGATTTTCAACAGATGGATTCAACCTATTTAGTAGGTGAATTAATTGCAATAAGACGCATACCTGCAAAATAAGCTTTTTTCCTTTGACAAATATTTTGTTATTTAATTTATTGTTTACACAATATTTATGAAGGGAATTTGACATATTGGGTGAAATCAAGATAAGTAATGTTACTAAAAAGTTTGATGATTTTGTTGCTGTTGATAATGTAAGTCTTACAATTGAAAATGGAGCTTTGTTTTCATTTTTAGGCCCGAGTGGTTGTGGTAAGACAACAATATTGCGTATGATAGCAGGTTTTGAAACTCCGACCGAAGGGAGAATATTTATTGAAAATCAGGATATTACCGATTTACCTCCCTATAAAAGACCTGTAAATACAATATTTCAAAATTATTCTTTGTTCCCGCATATGACAATATTTGAAAATATTGCTTTTGGGCTTAAACTTAAAAAAACACCTAAACATATTATTACAGAAAAGGTAAACGATATTCTTAAGATAGTTCAAATGGAAATACATAAAAATAAATATCCTAATCAGATTAGCGGGGGACAAAAACAACGTATCGCCATCGCAAGAGCTCTAATAAATGAACCAAAAGTGCTTTTATTGGATGAGCCTGTTGCTGCTTTAGATTTGAAATTAAGGCAACATATGATAATTGAATTAATGAATATTCACGATTTATTTGGTATCACATTTATCTATGTTACTCATGATCAAAGTGAAGCAATGAGCTTGTCTGACAAGATTGCTATTATTAATCAAGGAAAGATAGTTCAGGTAGGCAATCCTGATGATATATATGAGAGACCAAATTCAGTATTTTCTGCATATTTTATTGGAGATACTAATTTAATCTCCGGTAAAGTAGTCGGAATTGAAGATGATTTTATCGAAGTTGAAACTAATTTATTAAAAAATAATGAAAAAATAGTTTTAGATAGTGCTACAAATTGTGATGTTGAGATTGGTGAAGATATAACTCTCTCGCTTAGACCTGAAAAGATAGCAGTTTCACGAAGAGCTCCGAAGTCTCAATCTGATTTTAATATTCTTAAAGGTATTATTGAAGATATACTTTATCTTGGTACACATACTCAATATATTATAAAAGTAGGTAGTCAGAATTTTAAGGTTTTTAGTCAACATAAAAGAGTTTATTTTGATGATACAGCACTCGATTGGGAAGAAGAAGTTTTCTTGTTTTGGCATGATACTGATACTTATGTAATTAAAGAAACTTGTACGGATACAAAAAATATTAATGAATAACGAATTAAGAGCTCAAAGAAAAAAAGAAATCAGCAGTTGGATTTTATCCTTACCCGCATTGATTTGGTTATTAGTTTTTTTCTTGATACCGTATTTTATTATTTTGTTATATAGTTTTTTTGAATCGGGTATTTATGATGTTGAACCGATTTTAACTCTCTCAGCGTATAAAGAAGTTTTAACTAAACCTTATATTTCATCTTTTTATCTTTCAATCAAATTGGCTTTTTATACAACTGTAATATGTCTAATAGCAGGTTATCCTGTAGCTTATGTTATTGCAAGAGCTTCAGAAAAATATAAGAACCTTTTAATAATATTGATTGTTATACCGTTTTGGACAAATTTTGTGATAAGAATATTTTCTTGGAGAATATTTTTAGCTCCGGATGGTTTACTAAATACAATGTTAATCGGATTAAATTTTATTAATGATCCTATCAGACTGTTAAGGACAGATTTTGCAGTGCTTTTAGTGATGGTATATGTTTATTTGCCGTATATGATTTTACCTTTATATAGTGCAATAGAAAAGATAGATTTTAGTTTACTTGATGCAGCTATGGATTTAGGAGCAAACCCTATAAAGGCTTTTTTAAAGATTACTTTACCCTTAAGTAAACAAGGTATATTAGCCGGTACTATTTTAGTTTTTATCCCTGCATTGGGAGCTTATATTATACCTCAATTAGTTGGGAATCAAAATTCTTTATTGATAGGTCAAGTGATTACATATAAGATAAAGAATATCCCGAGAAATTGGCCTGTAGCCTCTGCATTGTCTTTCTTTTTAGTATTGCTTATTGGCGTATTTTTATTGGTATTTTATTATTTAAATAAACGAGTTAAGCAAAAAGGGATAATTATTGATGAAGAATAAATTTGGTAAATTTACAGGATTGACAACTTTTACCTTAGTATTAGTTTTTTTATATATACCTATACTTTTATTGATTATATATTCTTTTAATAATTCAAGAATAATTTCTACTTGGCGAGGATTTACCTTTAAATATTATATTGAATTGTTTCAAAATAGAGAAATTTTACTTGCTTTTAGAAATACTATGATAATAGGATGTTTAACAACTATTATTTCGACTTTGTTAGGAATAGTATCTGCATTAGCCTTGGAAAACAAAAGATTCAAAGGGATAAAGTTTTTTTCCGGTTTAATCTTTTTACCATTGGTGATGCCGGATATTTTACTTGGTATATCTTTAGCTTTATTTTTTAGTTTTTTAAAGATTGAGATGGGTATGCTAACTGTCTTAATAGCACATATAAGTTTTTGCCTTTCTTATACAATAATAGTTATACAGTCAAGACTTGAAGGTTTTGATTATTCTTTAGAAGAAGCTGCTATGGATTTAGGTGCTAATAAATGGCAAATTTTTTACAAGATAAAGTTTCCTTTGATGTTGCCGGGAATTGTTGCTGCTGCATTGTTATCATTTACATTGTCAATTGATGATTTTGTGATAACCTTTTTTACCTCAGGAAGAGGATTTAATACCTTGCCGGTTTATGTAGAAGGTGCGATAAGGCGAGGAACGATTACAACAATAAATGCTTTATCAACGTTGATGATAGTTTTTACGATTTTTCTTGCTGTTGTATCACGTAGAATAAGAAAGTATATATTATAAATTGGAGTTACTATGAGTTATGTAGTCCTTGCAAGAAAGTATAGACCTCAAACATTTAACGATGTTTATGCTCAAGATCATATAGTGAGAATTTTTAAGAATGCGATCGAAAATGATCGTATTGGTCAAGCATATCTGTTCACAGGTTCAAGGGGAGTTGGTAAGACATCAGTAGCACGTATTTTAGCAAAAAGTTTAAATTGTGAAGTAGCTAAATCAATAAATCCTTGCAATAAATGTTCTAATTGTATTGATATAACACAGAGTATTAGCCCTGATGTTGTAGAAATAGACGGTGCTTCAAATACAGGTGTTGATGATATTAGAGAATTGCAAAAGGAACTCTTTTATTCAACTTCACAATCAAGGTATAAAATAATCATAATTGATGAAGTTCATATGTTGAGTAAGAATGCTTTTAATGCCTTATTGAAAACTTTGGAAGAACCACCGGATAAGGTGTTGTTTATCTTTGCGACTACAGAGCCTCATAAGGTATTACCAACTATAGTTTCACGTTGCCAACGTTTTGATTTTAAAAGAATTCCTGTAGATGCTATTGTGAACAGATTAAAAGAAATAAGTACTCTTGAGAAGATAAATGTTGAGGAAGAAGCACTTTATGTTATAGCTCGTAAAGCAGATGGTGGTATGAGAGATGCCTTATCTTTAATGGATCAAGTAATTTCTTATGGAATGGATTTAATTACTGTTGAGCAAGTACAAAAGATTTTTGGCTTGATAGATACAGATGTATTTAATACCTTTATGCAGAGCATTGCAGATCATAATCCCGCTGTTATATTACAAAATTATTTTCAAATCTTGGATAAAGGTGTAGATATTCATGAGTTTATTAATAATTATCTTGAATATCTAAGGCAGTTTTTATTTGTTAAAATGAATCTTATTCCGGCAGATATCTCTAAAAATATGCTTAAAAGTATCCAGACTTTATGTCCAAAATTTAATGAGGATGAGATTATCTATATTATGAATTATCTTATTGAAACAAAAAATAATCTTAGAACTTCTTCGTCTCCGGAAATCCTTGCTGAGCTTACTTTTGTTAAACTTGCCAGAATCTCTGAAATGAAATCTGTTAAGAAAATCCTTGATACTATTTCATCAGGAACTTTAACCTTTACAGAAATACCTAAACCTATACATAATCCTGAACAATTACAAGCTATTCAAAAACATTCCAACGCTTTACAAAAAAAGATTATTAATGAACAAATTCAACCTGAACCGGAAATTTCTGATTTAACAATTGATATTTTAAAAGATAATTGGCCTAAGATTACCAATAAACTTAAAGAAATTTATCCGGTATCTGTTACATTTTTAGAGACAGCTGAGATAGAAAAAGTACATAATAATCATATTTATATTAATTTAAAATCTGAAACCGGATTTAAAAAATTACAGGCAGAAAAAGATGTTTTTGAAGACTTTTTATCAAAGCATTTTAGACTAAGAATTATGATAACTTTTACATTTATTCCTGAAGAAAAACAACAATATTATAAGAATCCCGGTTTGCAAGATATAAAAAAAGAGTCACCAAATTTAGCAGAATTTATTGAAATGACAGACTCTCTTATTCGACAAGAATAAATGATTTCAATTATTATAAAAATATTAGTCTCATATAAGGATGGTTGCTAATTGACAGTTTTACTTTATTTTACGATAGTATATAGCTTGATATTGTTAATCTTGTTTTATGGAGTTAACAAGTCATTCCATAATAAAAAAATTAACTTAAAAATTAATAAGTTGTCAGTAGTTATTGCTGTTAAAAATGAAGAGTCTCACATATATTCTTTATTAGAATTATTAAACAATCAAAATTATCCAAAAGATTCATTTGAAGTGATTATTGCTGACGATGGGTCAAGTGATAAAACAGCAGAGATAGTGAAGCAATTTATTATTGATAAGGAAAATTTTATTTACATATATGTAAGTCAAGCTGATTTACCCAAAATTAAGGGGAAAAAGAAGGCTTTGACTTCCGGTATAAATATATCTCAATACCCGATATTGGTGTTTACCGATGCTGATTGTTTACCTGAAAAGAATTGGCTGAAGAGTATAAATCAATGCTTTAGTGAAGAAGTTGATTTTGTTGCCGGTTATTCCCCTTTAGTATTTAAAAAAAAATCTCTGTTGAATGGATTGAAAAATTTGGAGAGAAGCTCAATCTTTGCAGTGACTGCAGGTAGTTTTGGCTTGAATATCCCCCTTACTTGCACAGCGAGAAATATGGCTTACAGAAAAAGGATTTGGGATAAGGTTGATGGTTATTCCGGAATACATAATATTTTATCGGGAGATGATGATTTGATGTTGTTAAAATCACGTCATACTGTAAATAAATATTGTTTTTGTTTTGACCAAGATGCAATAGTAGATAGTGTTGAGGATAAAGATAATATACAACAAATTAATCAAGAAACAAGAAGGGCGTCAAAATTTAAATATTATCCCTTATATATTAAACTACTAACTTTATCAATTGCAATTTATTATATGTATTTATGTATTGCTTTTTGTCAAGTATTACTATCGGCATATAGTCTAAAACATTTTATTGTAAATATTTGTGTTAAACTTTTTATTGAGGCATTATTGATAGGTGGTTTTTTATGGAAAGTAAAGCGTTTTGTCTTAATGAAATATTTTTTTTTGACTGAAATCTTATACATTCCATATTTTTTATATTTTGGTATCAAAGGGAGTTTGTTTAAATATAAATGGAAAAATTAATCTCAAAACAAGCTGAATTACTTAAAGCTTTTAAACAGCAAGCTATAGCTAATAATAGGCTTTGGAATGTAAATAAAGAAACAGCCTTTTTATTAAACATATTAGTCACTATTAAACAACCTAAACATATTTTGGAAATTGGTACTTCTAACGGCTACTCGACCTTTTTTTTGGCATTGGATAATAATATTCAGGTTACCACGATTGATGTTGATGAAAAGCGTCAATCTATGGCAAGAGATAATTTACAAGACTTTACCAATATTACATTTATTAAAGCTAAAGCAGAAGATATAATAGAGACACTTGATAAAAAGATAGACGTTTTGTTTATAGATGCCAATAAACCGGCATATATAAATTATCTAAAACTATGTGAACCAATTTTAAATGATCAAGCTTTGATTATTGCAGATAACATAGACTCTCATCCTGAAACAACTTCAGCTTATCACAAGTATGTTTTAAGAGATGAAAAGTATAAAACCATTCATCTCTCACTAGATGCCGGTTTATTGATTTCAATTTATAGTCAGACTTTAAATATCTAATCTCTTGAAAAGATAAGTTCACCTAATTTATAAACCTTGCTAACATTATTTGAGCCGAAATGATAAGGTATAAAGGCTATTGACGGTATATCAAGCATTACAAAGTCAGCATTCTTATCTTTTTCTAAACTACCGAAAAAGTCTTGGCGTTCGATAGCACAAGCAGCGTTAAATGTTGCTGCTGTAAGTGCTTCTGCCGGTGTCATTCCCATTTGTAAACAAGACAAGGTCATTGCAAATTGCATACTGTCGAGATTACAGCTTCCGGGGTTGTAATCGCTTGCTATTGCTACAGGTAACCCTGCGGAAATCATATCTTTAGCCCTTGCATAGGATTTACTTCTTAAACTAAAGAGGGTTCCCGGTAAAAGAGTTGCTATTACACCGGCATCTCTCATTGCTTTGATTCCTTCGTCTGAACAAGCACCAAGATGATCGGCTGAAACTGCTCCCATTTCTGCTGCAAGTTCTGCCCCTCCAATAGCTTCGATTTCATCTGCGTGCATACGAATTTTAAATCCGAGTTCTTTAGCTTTTAATAAAATCTTTCTTGATTCTTCAATGTTATACACATGAGCTTCAGTGAAGATATCTACATACTCTGCAAGGTTTTGTCTTTTGACTTCAGGCATCATTTCATTGATGAGTAAATCTATATATGCTTGTCTGTTATTTCGATATTCAAGTGGAAATTCGTGAGCTCCCATAAAGGTTGATACAATTTCTATGGGCATAAATTCTTGTAATTTTTTAATTACTTTAAGCATTTTAAGTTCGCTTTCAGTGCTTAAACCGTATCCACTTTTAGCTTCGATAGCAGTAGTACCGCATTCAATCATACGATTTATTCTATTATAAGCGAGTTCAAAGAGGTAGTCTTCATCTGCTTCTCTGACAGCATTAATGCTTGATAAAATGCCACCACCTGCTTTTGAAATTTCTACATAAGATTTTCCTTGAAGTCGCATTTCAAATTCATTTTCTCTTGTATGAACAAATACCGGATGTGTATGTGGGTCAACAAATCCCGGGCAAATGATAGTATTTTCTGCATCAATCCATTGTAACGGTAGGTAATTTTGTTTAATTGTATCTGTGTTGTCTATATTAATGATTATTCCGTCTTTGATGGCCATAGCAGAATTTTTCATTATGGAAAGCTCGTTCATTGCTTTTCCTGAACGTGCCTTATTATCTCCTTTTAAAGTAATTATTTCTTTTGCATTATGAACTATATAATCTACTGTTTGCATATTATTCTCCTTTTAAAAATTATATATTTGGACTAGAAACAACAAATTTGGAGGCAGGGACTAATTCAAAACCCATTTTTCTTGCTTCTATAATAAATTTATTTAGTCTAATTAGTCTATCTTCATCGAAACAGTGAGTTATCACTAAGACATCTTGTTGTTTATCTTTGAGTTGTTTTAAATTTTCTATTCTTTGGCTTAATACTTCATCTGAATTTTCCGGTGCATCTAAAAAAAGATTTCTTCTTGCAGACGCCAGTCCCATTTCTTGTGCAGTTGTATAAGCAATCGATGAGGCAATAGTAAAGCTGTCAATAAAATAAAAATCTTTTTCAACAAAGTATTTTAGGATAGATTGCATTAAAGGTTTACTTTGAGTGATTTTACTTCCCATATGATTGTTTGCTCCAATAGCATAATTAAGTTCTGTAAAAAAAGATTTTATTTGGTCATAGATTTCTTGATTGCTAAGCTTATCTGTTATCGTGTTGTCAGTCAATTTGATATTCCCATTTTCAGGTTGCATTGGGATATGGACTATAACTTCGTGTCCGGACTTTACTGCCTTATGCATAACTGTTTTGCTATGAGTTAATTGTGGTATGATAGCAAAGGTAACAGCTTGGTCGGTTTGACAAAATTTATCAAGTAAATCTCCATCGTATCCTCCGAAATCATCAATAATAATACATAATTTATTAAATCCTGTAACATTGTCCCGGTTTAAAGGTATCCCGGGGCTGATTTTTTCATCATAAAGTTCGATTATAAAATCTTGTTTATGGATAGAATCTCGATATTTTTTAATAAATTTATCCTTATTAATAGTTATTTCACTTATGAAATCAATGGAAGATTTTTCTATATATCCTTGTAATATCATATCAGCGAAATCTATGTCTGTACTTGATGAGATTGGGATATAATAATAAATTCCATCACTTTTTTGAAGTTTTTGAACAGTATTAAGTTGAATACTAAGTTTATATGAGAAATCTATTATTATCTTATCCATTGTAGTTTTTTCTGTTATAGGTTGTAATTTATTTGAGTTTTGCTTATTCTTTTTATTACAAGAAGTTATGATAATTAAGGTAAAGATTATTATAGATATGAGTTTGAATGTTTTCATTTTTTATTTCCTCTGATAAATTTTTTGAACCGTCGCCAATTTTTTATATAATTATGATAAATTAATGCTAATTTGTAATTAAGACAACTTTTATTTATGTTAAGCGATGCTTGTATTTCCGGGTTCATCTCGGATAAGTAAATAAATTCATAGTAACTTTTGAATTTATTAAATAAAAACATTTTTTTTAGATTAGCATCTAATAGGAATATCTTACCATTTTTAACTAAGAAATTATCCAGATGTGCATCGTGATGAAGAAAATTATTTTTATGTAGAAATTCTAAAATTTTAATAACATCAGTATAGTATTCTTCAGTGACCGGTGTTGCTTCAGAATATTCATAAATGTAGTAAGAATTTGTTAAAAAGCCTAATGTCCATTTTTCATAAAGCAATACAGGAATTGTTGTCAGTAAGCCCATATTCAAAATGTTTTGCATATTGTCTAAAGCTCTTTCTGCTTCACCTTTTCGAAATAGTGTAGTAAATCTTATCCATTTACGTTTATTTTTTTCTATGGGAATCTTGATAACATATTTTTTATTTTCATACTCGAAAAGCTCTACATAACTTCGTTGATTATTTTTTAACACCTTGATGAACTTATATTGCTTACCTGTAAAAGCATTGAAGATATTAAAACAATCCTGATAATCCTTATATGGTAAAATATAGTATTTAGTTAATAACGCATTATTGATTTTAATCTTTTTCATATCTGTCCTTTACTTCACAATATTTTTGTTAATTCTTTTGTCAATTAATTTTCTTAAAAAATTGAAAGTTTTACATAATATATTTCAATATTTTTAATTTTTCCATTGACAAGAGTTTAAATTTAATTATTCTGATTTTAATAAGTTATTAGTAAGTTATCATTGTCTAATAGATAGATATAAGTATGTAAATAGATTTTTAGGAGTAAAAATGACAATAAAATATAATATTAAATCATTATTACCGGTTTTCTTAAAAGATAGTATTCGACCTTTATTAAATTGCTTTTTAAAGAAAAATACAGAAGAATTAAATTTTTGGCGATCAAGATTAGAAATTGATAAAGGTATATTTGAAAATTCTCATTATAAAAAATATATGTTAGCTATGGCTGAAGAATCTAATATTGATTTCGTTAAAGATAAAGTTGTTGCTGACTTTGGTTGCGGACCACGTGGAAGTTTAACTTGGGCAAAGTCGGCAACTTTCAGGATAGGTATTGATGTGTTAGCTGATAGATATATTGATGAGTTTACAAGTAATATATTGTCTCATAATATGATATATCTAAAATCTACAGAAAATGTAATACCACTTCCGTCTGGGATTGTTGACATTCTTTTTACTCTAAATGCAATTGATCATGTAGATAATTTCCCAATAATGTGTTCTGAAATTTTAAGAGTTATAAAACCCGGCGGATTATTTATAGGTAGTTTTAATTTAGAAGAAAGAGCTACTTCTTGTGAACCTCAAAGACTTAATGAAAAAATAATAAATGATAATTTGCTTACTAAATTAGAAGTCCTATCATATCGAGTTACAACAAAAGGTCACAAGGATGATCAGTATGCACCATTTTTTGCGGGAAATTTATCTTATAAAGAAGGTCAAGAGGGTTTTTTATGGGTAAAAGCTAAAAAAAGTTTGGATGAGAGATTTTAGTTTTTTACA
>JALNXV010000087.1 GCA_023230175.1 Candidatus Cloacimonadota bacterium | reverse complement strand
CGTTTGGAAAGGTCAAGATGACAATGGTCGTCAAGTTGGTAGTGGTATGTATTTCTATAAAATGAAATCAGGTAAATATACTGCAACCAGAAAAATGATATTAATGAAATAATTATCAAATAAAAAACTAAAGACGGAGTAACTAACTCCGTCTTTTTTTATTAATAAACTCTACTACCCGCTTAGGGATAAAAGAAGATAAATCCTTTTTTAATCGAATCATATCTCTTAATTCAGATGAAGAAATATCATACTCCGGCATATTGATAAAAGATAATTTAGAATAATAATCAAGTGAACTCCAAAGATTTACATCAATTGTTTTTCTATTAACTACAATGAAATCTACCAACTCTATAAGTTCTTTATATGCTTTCCAAGTTTTGAGTTTTAAAACGTTATCAGCACCAATAATAAAAGAAAAATTATAATTTATGAATTGCAGTTTTAAATCTTGAATTAATAAAATAGTAAAGCTTTTACTGTTCTTTCTAAAATCTTTTTCCCATATATTAATCCTATTATCATTATTAGTTGCAAGTCTAATCATTTGAATTCTCTCCTCAAAAGTAAACATATTATCATCTTTATGAGGAGGTACAGCAGATGGAACAAACCAGAATTCATCAAAATTACTAGTTGATAACACAACCTCAGCAACTTTTAAATGACCATTATGTATGGGATCAAAAGTCCCACCAAACAAAGCAATATTTTTCATTTAAACTAAAGTAATTAATTAAATTTCTTAATCTTTTTTTCTATTTTCTTTGTTTCTTTACTATCCGGAAAATATTCTTTTAATTGATTATATGTATTTAATGAAGGTTCTTTATCTTTCCTATCAATATGAATTAATGCTGAATAATATAAAGATTTTTTCTCAAGCTCATTATGATTTGCAAGATAAATTATATCATCTAAATATAACAAAGCGGCACTATAGTCTTTCATCTTAAAATAGATATATCCATTAAGATATGTTTTTTCTATCAATTTTACCTGCATATCAGAAATACCTTGATAAGCATCTTTAATTCTCTTATCAGATGGATATTTCTCAATAAATATTGTATAATTCTCAATAGCCTTACGAGTTTCTTCTTGTGTATAGTGAGGAGAAAAAGATAGATTTGCATAAGAATTTGCAATCTTAAATTGTGCATCAGGAGCTAATCTATTTTCAGGAAATAATCTTAACAATTCTTGATACTCAAATATAGCATCAGAATATTTTTTTGTATTAAAATAACATTCCCCCAACTTATATTGAGCATCAGCAGTATACATAGAATTCTTTTCAAAAATTAATTGCCTATAATATGGGATTGCTTTATTATATTTTTTTTCATTATAATAATTCTCTGCTTTTTGCCACTTTACTTCAGAAGCTTGAGTTATTAAAGAATTATTATTGCTACACGCAAGAATCATAAAGACAAGGGACATTAATATAAAAAACTTTTTCATCATTTCATTACCTCAAATTTTTAGTTATTATTATAATATAACAAGTAAATCAAGCTACCTATTACAAAAGTAATTAAAAAAGGAGTATACCATTTATCTTTAGTCATATCATTGTTACTATATAAATTCATAACCTCAATAGTTTTAATGGTCAAAACTTTCATATCAACTAATCTTAATAATTGAATTTGATATACTTCTTTTTTAATTAACTCACTCTGTTTAAATATAGAATTACTCGGATTATTCATAAGTAACTCAGAAGATTGTATTAAAACAACATAATCGGCAAATTGTTTGCTTTCTACAAGTTCATAATCTTTTGCTAACAACATTTTCTGTATTTCAAATTTTGTAATGTTTTGATTGTCAGGAAATTGAATATCTAAATATATCATTTCATTATCAGTAATCATATTTGAATTAAACATAACAATAAGAGAATCTGCGATAGAATTGGAATTGATTGACTGTTCTTTTACATAATTTGAGTTATCTGAGGTCAAAGCAGACAAAGATGAACAATAAAACATTGAGACTAACAAGATGAATATATAAATAATCAGACTGTGGTTTAAAAATAAACCACAGTCATAATAATTATTATATTTCATCTATTTATGCCTTAGACAAGAAAGCTTTATATGCCTTATATGTAGAATAAACATCTGCTTTACTTGTTAATTCATATAATGAATGCATACCTAATACTCCCGGTCCACAGTCAATAACATTACATCCATGTTTTGCTAAGAATTTTGCGATAGTTCCTCCGCCCCCTTCATCAACTTTACCTAAGGATCCAATCTGCCAATTCACTTTTTCATCATTAAACAATCTGATAACTTTATTCATAAATTCTGTAGTTGCATCATTTGATCCACCTTTTCCGCCACTACCTGTAAATTTAGCAAGTGCTACTCCATATCCCATATGAACAGCATTTTGTGCTTCGTGAACTGAAGGGAAGTTTGGATTAATCGCTGCATTAACATCTGCTGATAAAACATTAGAGTTTATTAAAGTCTTTCTTAAATTAAAACTTCCTGAATCTTCACCATTATGTTTTAATAAATCAGCGATAAAATCAGTAAAAAATACAGATGTTGCACCGCCAACACTATCGCTTCCTACTTCTTCTTTATCAAATAAATAGACAATACTTGTTTTATCTATTGAAATTTCTTTTACATCTTCTAAAGCTTGTAAAGCAGTATAAGAGCAAACTCTATCATCTTGTCCATAAGAAATAATCATACTCTTATCAATACCACCATCGCGTGCTTTACCGGAAGGAACTAATTGTAATTCAGCACTCAATAAATCTTCTTCTTTAATTCCGTATTTTTCATACAAAAGATTTAAAGCTTGTAATTTCACTCCATTTTTTATTTCTTCTTTATCCTCATAAAATGGGATAGAATTAAAAACAAGATTCATATTTCCGGCAGACACACCCTCACCCATTGTCTTACCCATTTGTTCTTTTCTTGCTAAATGAGGCAATAAATCGGGCATTACAAATACCGGATCATTTTCATTTTCACCAATATTAATATTTACGACTTCCCCATCACTCTTAATAACAATACCGTGCAAAGATAATGGTGTTGACATCCATTGATATTTTTTTACTCCGCCGTAATAATGAGTTTTCATTAAGCCTAATCTTGTTTCGGCATCTTCACTAAGTGGACTTTGTTTTAAATCTACTCTTGGAGTATCTATGTGAGCTGCAACAATATTTACTCCTTCACTAATCGGGCTTTTACCAATGACTGCTATAGCAATCGCTTTATTTTTGAAAACCTTATAAACAAACTTACTTGAGTCTTTAATAGTAGGATCATCTAAATTCAAAAACATTTTTGTTTGTAACTCTTCGATCGTATAATCAATTGACTCTCTTTCAGTTTTACATACATTGAGAAATTTCTTGTAATTTTCAGAAAACTTCATAGCAGCTTTCTGTTCATTCTTAGTTGTGTCCAACCAAAAATTCTTTCTTGAATAAGAAATTTTTTTCTTGATATCTTCTGCTTTTTTCATTTTTACTCCTTTACAGGGTTATTTATTTTATCTCTAATATTTTAAAAAATCTATCACCTTTAGGTGCCTGAACAATGAATTCTTCATTTACTTTTTTCCCAATCATAGCTTTACCAATGGGAGAAGCAATTGAAACTTGAATTATTTCATCATCTCTTTCATATATCTCATCAACTCCTACCAAATGATAATTGAATATCTCATTTGAGGATACTTCAATAATTTTAATATAAGCACCAAATCTAACAGCATCTTTTGGCAAAGTTGAAGGATCAATAATCTTTAAGCTAGCCATTCGAGAATTTAAATAAGATAATTCTCGTTCGATTGAACGTTGTTTCTCTTTAGCTGCATGATATTCTGCATTCTCACTTAAGTCTCCTAACTCTCTTGCAGCTTGTACTTGATCAATAACAGCAGGTCTTTCTTCTGCCAATATATTTATTTTTTTTTGTAATCTCTGCATACCTTCAAGGGTAATATAATCAGACATAATTAATTTTTTCCTTTCTTCTTAATCAGATATTTATAACCGGTAAG
Organism: Candidatus Cloacimonadota bacterium; assembly: GCA_023230175.1. GTDB lineage: Bacteria > Cloacimonadota > Cloacimonadia > Cloacimonadales > WRIO01 > JALNXV01. Next base: position 7,216 of record JALNXV010000087.1, on the reverse strand, counting down.
AGCAGCTTTTTTAAGCCTTGCATTACCGCTTTTAGACCAATTATCATAAGCTTCCAACAAGAAATCTTCATAACACGTCAAACCTGATGTTAAAATTTCAACAAAAACCGGTTCACGAGTATTTATATAGTTTTTATATATTTTCAAATACAATTTTTTATCTAATTTATATAATTGCTTTAAAAATAATCCACTGATTTTAACATATTCTGCACTTGCTCCAAGCCATCTATTTTCGAGTTTTGATGAAAATTTACTTAAATATTCTGAATTATTTTTCCCAATTTTCAATGGTATCTTAATCAAATGTTGATTAATAATATCATTATCTTCTCTAAGCCAATGAATCAATGTATCAATATGTTCTTCAGGATATTTCTTAAATATTGGATAAAAAACTTTATCTATAAGAATGTTTGTATCATGGGCATCTGAACTGTTAAAAAGATTTTTTTTAGCAAATTCAAAATAAAACTTATTGTCATACTTTTTAAATTTACTAACTAAACAAGCAAATGCTATCTTTCCGTTCTCACCTTTTTTATTCCAAATGTACTCACAAAAATCTTTAAATTTATAATGGTTTTTACCAATAAGATTAGCAAGAGTAGTAGCAACTAAAACAACAACTTCACGAGGTATTTTGTTATCCACTCTCTCAGGATAAGCATTGTAAATTATATCAAAATCATAATCATTTTGAGGTAATTTACGCTCAAAAAAATCTTTAGTATCATTTATCAGTCTTTCTTTCCAATCTAAAGAAATCATTTCAATCTCCTTTCAAAATTTAAACTTTCGAACCCTTTACCTAATAACAGCAAGCTTACCTCTCTTATTTTCACCATCAAAAGAAATTATATAATAATATAATCCACTTGAAACTGCTTTACCTTTATTATTACATACTTGCCATTCTAATTTCGCTTCATTTATGATTTTTTTTTCAAAAATTATTTCCCCGGCCATATTAAATATTTTTATGTCTCCTTTCTTATCTTTAGGTAAATTTTCAAATTTAAATCTATCTGTTTCATTGATATTCAATGGATTAGGATATACTACCAATAAAGATAAATCCCTCAATTCTGTCAAGTTTAAAGATATACGATTATGCATTGAGTTTATAACATTACCGGAAAGATCCCTAATATCTTTCATTTTAATGTAATAATTTTTATTAACTTTTGCTATATCATATAATAAACTACACGTAACAATTGAATCAATCACGGATATTTCAGTAATACAATTTTCATAATCTTCTACCGGCACTTCTAAGCTATAATTTGAAACAAGTAAAGATGATTGATAATCTAATAACTCAGAAAATATTAAGCTGAATTGACTTTCAGATTCTTTTTGAACTCTTGTAACATAAGGAGATACTGTATCTATGTTCCATAAAAAATCTATAACTGAATCTGTTATCTGCCGATTATAACTATCTTTTAATCCTCTGAAACTAAGCTTTAAATCTTCTCTTTCCGGGATATCACTAAAAAAAGTTAAATAAAGTATTTTCCCATCATCAAAGAAATTAACGGATGATGGAGAACCAACCTCATTATTAACGTTAAATAGTAGCATATTTATACAATCAATCTGTAAAGAATTATTAAAAGTCAACAATATAGAATCATTACTAACCATCTTCACATCAATAACTTCAGTTGGATTTACTAAATGAACAATAATAGGATAAGACATATAACTTTCAATAGGATCAAGGTTAGACGCTAATGCCCTTACAGAATATATAATCTGCTGTTTTTCAATTAACCTGTTATCATAAAATTCATTTTCAACACTTTGCCCAAGATATTGAAATCCTGAATCTTCATCATATTTGAAGAATATCTCAAAATAATCTGCATTCATATTATCCCAACTCAATTTTATACCATCAGTTAGAACTTCTGCATTTAAATTTTGAGGTGTATTGGGTCCATTAAAAGATTCATTAATAGTCAAAGCAAAACTTTTCAATTCTTCATCGATAGTTTTATTATAGACTATAAGCGAATTATGATATTCATTTGATTCCATAGATGAAATTTGATATGAATTATCACAATTAGTCCAAAATATCGGTTTTAAGCTATTTTCTAAATAAGATAAAACATACAAATATGGGCTTAATGCAAGTACTATCTCCTTTTTTCCGTCTCCTGTAAAATCTATTGAGCTTATGGAATTTTCTCCGGTAATTACTTTTGAAAAAGCAATAGAATCTATCGAAATATATTGATTATCTTGAGTTGATTTAAATAACTCAAAATACCACCAACTTTTATTTGCTTGTTCAGAAGTTACATATCCTCCGGCTAAAAATTCTACTTGACCATCACCGGTAAAATCTCCGGTTTGTAAATAATAGATATTTGTGATAGGAAGTCTTTTTGTCCAACTTAATTGAGCTTCACCATCAACGTATTCCCAAATCATAACATCTCCATCAGTATCAGCTGTAAGTAAGTCTAAATATTCATCATTATCTAAATTATCTGCTTGAATTTTAGGCACAAACATTCGACGAGAGTTAGTTTGAGTATTATTTAAAATTGTATCATAAATTTGATAAGAATCTGAATTTTCTTGATATAGTTCAATAGCAATTTCTGATAATAAATTTCTGACAACGACAATATCTTGATTTGTATCATTATTAAAATCAGCAAATATCGCTCCTGAAACATCTGACAAATTCCATAGAGGCAAATCCGGGTAAGAATTGACTGATAAAGACTCATAAATTTGTAATTGATCACCTCTAAGAGAAGCTATCTTAGAATATCCATTGTCTTTTTTCATCGCATCTAAAGGCCAAAAATCTTCTAAAAAAGAATGAGTTTCTATTAAATTATTCTGATAAAACTCATAAGCACAAACAGAATTCATTATTGATTCTCCTGTTTGCATTGCTATAAATTCTTTACGATTATTATTATTAAAATCTATATTATTTTTTGATAAAACTAAGCCACTTCCTAACTCCATACTTATAAAATCGGTGTTTGGTATCTCTTCTTGAGTAATATTTATATTTAAATCAATCCATTCGGTTTCTTGAATATTTCCGGATAAATCTAAAGCAGAAAATTTAACTTCTAATTCCCCATTATGAGTTAAATCATCCAGTAAGAGAATATGAACACTATCATATACAGCTGAAGCTACATAATTAACAGTATCCCCGATTTTGTAATCCATACTAAGTGCTACTTTTTTATTCCATAATGAAAAAACATAATACTCTGCTTTATATTCATTATAGCGCTTCTGACAAAAAACACTTTCTTCGACTAAACTCGGTATTTCTCTATCAATATAAAATAATAAGAATTTGTCAATAAAATTACCATCAATACACTCCATTCTTACTCTTAACCTATAAAGATTATCATTAAAACTGCTTGGCAAATAAAAATTCGCTAAAACATTATTTTCTACTTGATTATAATAATAAACAGGTGTATTCGTATGAGTGGAAACATCCTTCCAATCAGTAGATTGAGGATGTAGTTCATCAGTAAACATTACAGTATATCTTAAAAAATTTGAAGAATTAACTCGCCCAAAAATATTAAAGGAAGAATCAATTTTTTGATTATCAACAGGATAACTTATTTCAACAATGTCATCATTATTCATTTGTATTAAATTATTAATGTCTAATAAACCATATCCATAATGAATATCAAAGCCTTGATCACCTAAATCTAATGCCGAAACCATCAACCGATTTTTAATCTCAAAAACATCCAATCCCGGCTCTTCTGACAGCAATAAGGCAATAGCTCCGGAAACAAAAGGAGCAGCCATTGAAGTACCGGATAATCTATTATAAATAGTTTCTTCTGAATATGTAGATAAAATCTCTTGACCTGGAGCCATAATGTCTAATTCAGGGCCATAGCTGGAAAAAGAAGCTAATTGCTTATATTGGTCAACGGCACCTACTGAAATTGTATTATTAAATCTGGCCGGGTAATTTATATTTCCTCCCGGAGTATTTCCTGCAGCACAAACGACTATGACTCCTTTTTCAGCACAATAATCAATAGCATCTTTTATTATTTGAGAATAATTAGCATCACCCCAACTAACATTAATAATATGAACGCCCATATTGGCTGCATATAACAATGCTGCAGCAGCATCATCATCTTCGAGAAAACCGCCTCCACCTGTAGTACTGAACCCTGCTCTAATAGGCATAATTTTTATATTCCATGCAGTACCTGCAATACCAATATTATTATCACTATCTGCAGCAATTATACCGGAAACATGAGTGCCGTGATATGTTTCATCGGTCACATCACAATCTCTATCAAGATAATCACCTATGGCAATATGAGACATATATGGAGAATGTACAAAATCATACCCCATATAATCATCAACGAATCCATTCCCATCATTATCAATATTATCATCTGGAATTTCACCTTCATTAATAAAAATATTGTTAATCAAATCCTCTAAAAATAAAATACCTGAATCAACAACAGCCACAACTATCTGCTCAGAACCTGTTTGAATATCCCATACTTGAGGAGCGTTAATCATTTCAAAAATTAAGCTTTGATCATTGTATAAAGAATCATTAGGGACAAGATTAAATTGGCTTAATCCGTTATACTGTATCTCTTTAATATTATTTAAATTTTTTGCTTGATTTTTCAAAGATGACATTTCGATTTTTTCTTCTGTTGTAATCAGATACCAATTAAAGCCTATAGATGATGGACTAACTTCATCAATAGAAGATATTTTATAATTTGAAAAAATTGATGAAATTTCCTCATCATAAATCATACTTCTATTAAATTGTAAACTATCCTTTGTCTTTATTAAAATCTCATTTTGAGATGGCGTAGCAAAAATAGATAAGTTAAAAAAAATAAAAAGTATTATTAAAAATACCTTTCTATTCATTAAGCCTCCTGACTTTAATATCAAAAACAGAGGTTTTATAAACCCCTATCTTTGAAACACTTATTAAAAATTTAATACTATCTTAACTTACTATTTTGTCAAGCAATTTTTAAAATCTAACTATTTAATCTAATATTTCCAGTTCAATCCAATTAGGTGTACATTGTCCAAATTATTAACAAACGAATAATTTAATTCAATATTATTTATCTTAAATCCTACACCTGTTGAAAAATCCTCTTCATTATAATTAAATTTATATCCAAATCTAATGGTAAACATATCATACAAAACAGTATTTAATCCAACAAAAGGTTTTATATCTTCATAATCTTGCATATATACAAGCTTTAAAGCCGGAGCTAATCTAATATTTTCTGTAATCTCTTTACCTGAAGTAATTCCAAACTCAGCAATTAAAGGCAAATCAATTGCTTCATTATCCATCTTACCGGATATATTGATTAAATTTTTAATATTAAAATCAAAATTTGTAAATTTGAGCGGGGTTTTATATAAAAAACCTAAATCTGAAGTAAGAGCTAAAGCTGAAGAAGTATTTAATTTTTCATAAAGTAATTTAAGATTCAATCCTCCATAAAAACCATCTGTAATTAATTGAGAATAATTAACAGTAAAATTTAAATCCATTGGATAATAACTACCAACAAGAAGCCCATTATCTGTTCTATTTTCAAACTCTCCATAATCAACATAAATTAAACCAAATCCAAATGAATTATTAAAATTAGTCTTTCTCCAAGCGATATTATACATATTAGTATCAATCATCCAACTAGTATGAGATATCGCAACCATCGAACCAAAAACTCTATTATATGCTACAGGGTTATGCATCATAATTAAAGGTGAGTCAGAAAACATCTCACCGGTATTTGCAGTTCCAGCTAATTCAACAGCTACCGGCATTTTCAAAAATTGATAACCATATTTTCCTGCATTTTTATCAATTGAACTAAATAAGTTAACTGATATGGTTAATATTGCAATTATAATTACACTTTTCTTAAAAAATTTCATAATTTATCCTCCAAAATTATTTTTCTATGCCAAATTTTAGTTTTATCTCTTTACCTTCTGATTTAACAATAGCAAAATATATCCCTGATGACCATTTTTCCGGATTAAAGCAAAACTTTTTTAAATCAGATACATAAGCTTCAGTTTGATCAATTTTCTTTGCAATCAAATGACCTGAAATATCATATATTAAAATTTCTACTTCAGTATCCTTAGAGGTCATAATATTAAATTTCAACTGACTATGATGTCTCTTAATCCAAGGGTTTGGATAAAGATAATTTTGCTTTGAAACAAATATTTCTTCAGAGTTATTAAATTGATTAACTAATTTATCTTTCCAATAAGAATTTCTAAAATAATTTATATTTTGTAATGACCAAGTTAAGTTCTCTAAATGATCAACATTAACGAAATCAAGTTTAAATTCATAAATTCTTCCTTCATCAGTTGCTTGATAAAAAGACACTTCTGTATCATTACTACTAATATAAGACTTAGTTTTTACTGAACGTGAAAATGTTCGTGAATAATTCTTTAATTCATTAAACTGTGAATCAAAAACCTTAAATCTATTACCGGAAAAAGTACCTAAATAGTAATTATTACCGTCATTGTTTATATCCCAAGCAATAACGCCGGAACCGTTATCAACATCATCAATAAAATCAATCTCAATACTTTTTAATAATGAACCTTTCAAACTATATGCCTCAAAACCATTTGCGTGAGATAAAATTAAATCCGGGTTACCATTATTATTTACATCAGCAAGAATAGGAGAACCTGTTAAAGAATAAGGAAAGTCAATATCAATTTTTTGAATTACGTGAGAATTGAAATTAAATAAGTAAAAATTATTATTAAGAGGCTTATCAGTTTTTTCCCAAACAAATATCTCGTGATTATTTAATAAATATTCACTTGTAAATGCTGTTTCTATATTATTACTATGCAACTCTTCATCATTAGAAAAGTAAGTCACTCGAAGATCCAATTGTTCATCAAAATTTAGCAGTGTTGGTTTTGAATAAGTTATCGGCAAACTAAAAAAAGATAGATTACAATCATTATATATAAAATTACTTATAATAGCATAATCTAAGCTAATACAAGTAATTTCGTTAAAATCATCATCAAGAAAATATATTTTAGTCTCTAGTCCATCATCTGTATTTAACGGCAATATCCATTTAATGTAACTACCTTCGTACTCCCATTCATCATCAAT
>JALNXV010000085.1 GCA_023230175.1 Candidatus Cloacimonadota bacterium | reverse complement strand
TAACTTGTTTCGCTTCTGCCTGTTCGAATCCCATATTATCCAAAAAATAAATAAAAAGAGCGCATATGCGCTCTTTTTATTTATGCTCCGAGGGCGGGATTCGGTCACGGTCGCTAAGCCTCGTTCTTTCGCTACGCTCAATCACTCGCTAAGCGCCCCGACCCGGCCTCGCCCGTGCACTTCGTGCACATGGCTCCGGCTTTCTCATCCCGACGCAAGACGCGCAGGCGTCTTGCTCCCTCTCCGCTCGCATCAAAAAACACCCCAAAGGGTGTTTTTTTTGCTCGCTCGGGGTCGTGGACGAAGTTCGAAACGGTGTGGCTAAGATTAAATAATATTTTAATACTATATCACCAACACACACTAACCTCCTCACCCAACTTCTCTTTCAAGTAATCATTAACATCGTAAATACCGCCTATTTTATCAATTAATTTATTTTCTAGCGCCATCTGCCCAGGCATTGAAGATCCGTCAGCTAAAGCTTTTACCTTATCAGCCGGTAAACTACGATTTTCCGAAACCTCTTTAATAAAAATATCGTGAGTTATTTCTAAGTCTCTCATAATTAATCCTTTTTCCTCTTCGGTTAAAGTTTTGTCCGGATTGCCATAGTCTTTGAATTTACCAACACTTAATGAATTATAGGTTAAACCATCTTTAGTGTTTTTCTTAGTATTGTCTAAATAAGACATAGTAACGCCAATGCTTCCAATATCTGACAAAGATGAGGCAAATATAGTGTCCGCACCACTAGCAGCCCAATAAGCCGCAGAAACAGCGGCACTGCGCACAAAAGCAACAGTTGGCTTATTAGCTTTTTTAAGAGCCTGACTTATTTCTTCAGCGGCAACCGCTGAGCCACCATAAGAATCAACTTCTAGAATAATGGCCTTAATATTTTCATCGACTTCAGCCTGGTCAATTAAATAGATTATTTCTTCCGAAGAGGTTTCGTCGGAGGTAGCTACATCATTTTCATCGGTGTTTTCTGGTATAACATATGTAACTACGTCACCACGAAGCTCAATTCCCATTACGTTACAATCTTTATTTTCTTCCATAGAGTCTTCATCCATTATAGACTCCTCGGAAATATATTCATCTTCACTATAGAATCCCCAGCCAAACTGATACATAACCTCTTCTTTTACAACAATAAAGGCCCCGAGAAAGATGATAAAAAAAGCTAATCCTTTTAAAATTTTCTTCAAAGATAGCTTTTTCCAGTTTTTAGGATTAAATTTTTTGTAATTAATTTCAGCTTTACAGATTTTAAACTGCATTATTTTTTTTAAAAGATTTGGCATATATTTAAGGTAAACAAATCAAATTACTAACACTAGAATAAGGGACAAACACTTTTGGTATGCCAGCAGCGCCAGGAGTTATATAGTAGGGTTGAAAAACTAAAATAAAGCCTAGTTCATCTAACAAAATATCTTTAAAATTATCTTCTTTTGGTGTTGTATTATCAAATATTGTTCCAGCTTCAAGATATGAATATTGATTAGGTAAATCAATTTCTGCTATTTTGAATAACTCATTTGAATAGTCGGAGTTACAAAATAGTTCGTCCGCTTTTAACTCTCTATTTGATTTTAAGTCGTAATTGATTGTTATAGAACTAGAATGATTTCCATTACCTCCGCCAGTATAGTCGGTCACCACTAGTTCTAGACTAACAATATCATTAATAATTGAATTTATTTCAAAACTTGAATATAAATTAACACTACAATATATATGATATTCCTCAACTCCGATGCAAAAAGGATCTGTTAATTTTTTTCCATCTATTCCAATTCCCATTTTTTCGTCTTTTAACCATTCGGCGACCATTTGCTTGTCGCTTGATAAATTTTTATCAATTATATCTTTTATATATTTATTCAACCCATCCACCTCGCTTCCGCCTATAAATACTGGGTATTCCAATTTAATATCGGCATAATTATTATTTTCTTTAATTGTTTCCTTTTTCCATTTTAAAGAGACATGCTTGTTTGATTTTGATAAACCATCAAATAGCTTCTTATTTGTGTTATAAAAAGAAACTGGGATTGTTAAGTCGATTTTTTCAATAGCGGTGCCAATTTTTTCTAAATTATCTACAATCCATTTATCGGCTGCATTTTCTGTATCTACTTTATCATTACCTTCAATTTTTTGTTGATATATAATTGAATAAGTATATCCATTATCTTCAAACACTTTAATAATTGAAACAGTTATATTTTTCCCATAGTAATCTCCGACAGTTTTAGTGGTTATATAATATGATTCTCTTTTTTGTTTATCAGGGGCAGTAAATGGTAATAGTAATTCTTCTTCATTTTCCTTACTTTGATTAACAATTCCATTTGATAAATCTTTGGCCAATATTTTGTTGCCATATTGGTTTATGATCAATTGTGATTTTGATTCGACATTTTCTCCCTTCGGAACATAATACATGGCTAGCCCGTCATTAATCGTTTCGACAAAATTTAGATTAAAATTTATATCAGAAAATTTAATTGAATATTGTCCGTAAATAGTGGGGCGAACAGTAATTGCTTGATCGCTATTATTTGCTTTATTTTTACTTTGTAAATTATTTCGAGACGATTGTAATAATTGATTTATAAAAATCGAAGTTAGTGTAATAATGATGGCTAATACAATAATTACAAATATATTCTTAATAAGATTTCTTTTGGACATATAAACTATTTTACTTGGATAGTATTAATTATACCACTTTACCGATAAATTCCCTAAAATCAGCTTAATTCGTAAAATTCGACCGAAATGTAGTCTTCGCCAGTTGCCCTTTCTAGTAAATCGGCATGATCTCGATTAGGTATAATTTTATAAGCAAACACTCTTTCCCAAAATTTCTCTTTATTTTTAGCACCCATCGAAAAGCAGTGAGCAAAGTTAATTCCGTAACCTGTGCCTAAAATTGTATAATATTGTTCTTCCCCGTCTTCTAGGCCATAAATCTTAGTATCTTCTGATGAACCATCGGTGGCTGTTTTTCTCATAAATTCAATATTTTCTCTTTTCATAAATTTAGTTTTTAATAATAAAAAAGCTCTTCCCCAACAAAGGAAAGAGTTTTTATTTATGAAAATAAAAAATTGACCTTTATCTTTCCCTCATCGGGCTAGAATTAGCACCTTCCGAATGGATTCTTTCGGGGTTGCTGGCAGGTCTTAGGGCTAGTTCCCTCACTGCACTCTTTATAAAACGATTATTCAATTGTGTTTATATAATAACAAAATATGGCTATTTTAGCAATATTTAGATATTTAGGCTGAAGGATACTCAGCCACTAAAAGCATTTTATCACATATAGGACAGGAGACATCTAAACAAAAATGGCTATCAGTATTTATGCAATCGCTCGTCTTTGGAGTTCCTCTCCATCCACAAATTGGGCATTCTAAGTTCATGTTATCTTTGTAGTCTTCATACTTAATAATTGAAGCTGGGTGATTTTGTATAAAATTTAAACCTTCAAGTCTAGCTAAATCACTAGCTAAAAATCTAAGATCCCAAGCTAATGGGCTCTCGGGCCAATTGCTAACCAGCGCACTAATAACTTTTAACTGACTTTGAACTATATTTTCTTTAGAAGAATTAAAGCGCTCAAAAACAGCATCGCCATATTTTTTATAGTCATCAATAAGCTCAGAAATGTTACTTATAACATCAGCTGATTTTACAAGAATCGAGTCATGAGAGAAATGCTTTATGTGTTCTAGAGCCTCGGCTTTCCTTTTTTCCCATGATAAAGTCTTATCTTTCTCAGTGACGCTTAAAACTAGTTTCATTACTTCTTCGCCAAATCTTTCTTTAATCATTTTAGATGTTACTTTCTTTTCATCAATACTGTCCTCGATGGTATCGTGTAAAATTCCGGCCATAATAACATCTTCTGATGCTCTAGTTAAAGAAAGTATGATTCCGGCCGTTAAAGGATGGGCGATGTATGGAATTTCTTTACCCTTACGTTTTTGTTGCTGGTATTGATTGTGAGTTTTAGTCGCAAATTTAATTGCCTTTTGAATTTTTGTTGTATAAATCATAAATTTAATGTTAATTTTTTCCTAACCAATATACTTTTGGTTTTTCAGCGCCTTTAGGATAATCTTTTCTAAGACAAGGCTGAAATAATAAAATCTCAAATATATTAGCTTTTTTTAATTTTTCAATCTCATCTGCGTTTTTTACCGGAACATAGGTAACATATTGAGGATCATCGCCATCAATCCAGTCTATTTCTTCATAGAACTCTTTAAAATATAGTTGTCCGCATTCTTTACATTGAACCAGCCAACGAGAAAAATGACTTTCGTCCACAAATGTTTCAATAAGTTCAAAATTATCGCAACCCAGGTCATCTCGGCAAACATTATCATTTGTCCATAAATGGCACTTAACTGGTTTTGTCATTTGAATTATTTCCATTTTATTGTTTTCCATATTTATCACCTCCTTACTAGCTTAGACGACAAAAAAAGCGGCTAAGAGATTTACCCAAAAGATATTGCTATCTCTTAGAATGAAATCTCCCAACCGCCTTAACGATTAGTCACTTATTACATTTGGCTCTCAGCAGATTTCCCTGATTGCCTATTCACTCGAGGTGAAAGAAATAAATGGTGCTGTTATACTCCGCACTAGAGTTTGTATTTTTAACTACATTATTAGTATAGATTGTTGTTAACGAAAAGTCAAATTTTTACATTTTTTTCTCAAAATTATCACTTAATTTTTTAATACCGTCTTTTAAAACCATTGTCGCTTTACAGTCATCTTCATTATATAACAGAATTCTTTCTAATTTTTGAGGATCTTTAGTCTCTATATATTCATTAAACCATTGAATAGATAAAGCTCCTGACGGTGTTTTATCTCGCCAACTAAAACCTAAGTATTGTGCTAAATATTTAATAGAATAACTACCAACAGGCCAATCAGTATATTTTAATACTATTTTATATAAATCAATTACGTTAGAATTTTCAAAAAAATCCTCAACTTCCTTCTCAGAAATTATATCTGGATATATTTTCTGCATTTTTTTATACGTAGTTTTTTCATGTGCTGAATAGTAATAAACTGCAAAATCATCTTTAGGCAAACTTTTAATATATTGCCAAAAATTAGCCCAAGCTTCTTTCTCTGCTTCTGGACTGATTTCTTTAGCAGTAAAATCTAAAAATTTTTCTCCTTCCGGTCCACGCTCATATACTCCATGGAGGTAAACAAATTCTCTAGTAGGGTCATCTTCAATATCAAAGAATAATTCATAAGAAACGATCGGTAGCTCTACTTTCTCATATATAACAGGTTTTTTTGAATTCTTCAAAACATTAGCCCTATCCATTATTTTACTTAAAGTTTTTTCAGCTAAACCTTTTAAAAAAGTTTTATCTCGTTTTTTTTGTTCTAAAACTTCTTTAATATCTATTTTTAAAACGTCATCTATATTATTAACCTGTAAATCCTCACTCAAAATATCTCGTTTACTGCGCCCAACATAAAATAATCCTGTTGGATCGTCGTTTTCGACGACCCATTTTTTACAACTATTATACCAGGGGCATAACTTACAAATTCCAGCCAGCGCCGGCTTATTCTGAACTTCATTATTTATCAATGAAACTGTTTTACGTTTTATATCTTCGTAGTATTCCCAATAAGTTGTCTTATTGGTTTTCCCCATTGGCAAATTAAGATCATATAAAATTTCATTGCCACGAATATCCAATATTATTCCTTCTTTTTTATTTTCAAAACCTAGCCCATTTAATGTCTCTGAATAGGCCGCCAATTGTACAGCATAATGTTTTTTTTGTTTTCCTTCATCATCATTTTCTTCATCGATCCCTTCTAGGCCCATTCCTGATTTAATATCTATTGGCATATATTTACCATCCGGTGTTAATCTAAGTAAGTCCGGAATACCCATTGAATTTTTATAAATTAAAACACCTTGATAAATTAAAGGTGTCTTTTTTTTCATCGCCTCGATTGTTAAAATGGCCGCTTCGTCAAAACCAATCTCAGATAAATCTAAATATTCACCCATTTTAGCGATAACTTCTTTTTCATATCTAACGCCTTTATCCCACAACATCTCCACAAAAGGATTTGTTTCCTTAATTTTTTCCTCTTTAGGGCCATATTCATCGCGCCAAACTCGGTGTTCACATTGAATAAAGTTATATAATTTTGAAGCGGTAATTCTTCGCATATTAATCTTTCAGTTTAATTTAGTATTTTATTTATTACTAAAGAGTCCTTTAAATAATTATGCCTTTTTCGAATTTATTTAAGACATTTAATGACTTACTAGGTTTAATGCTTCACCCAATTCAATTTTTAACTCATTAAGGTTCCGCTTGATATCACGACAGAGGTTGACCGTTCTTATATAAATATTAGTTGAATCATCAATAATCATTTTAACATTTCTATTTTCATGACCAATTATTAAAGGGTAAAGTAAAATTATATTTGAACAATTATATTTTTTAGAATAAGCGTTCATCTGATAAATATCGCTTTGTGAAACGCCCTCCTTTTTACTGTCATTATTTTCAAGTATCTTATATTTTGTATCTATGATTATGTTCGGATTAGATTGACCACTGAAATCAAATAATTGTATATCTGGCCTTAGCTGAAAAGCTGGCCCGCGTGAAGTATTATTAACTAATTTATCATTTACCAGCCAACGACAAGGCTGTTGAAGACATATTCTATTATACCGATCGCGGAAATTACGTTTTATAAATTCTCCTATAAATTCTTCAAACAAAACATTCATATCAACAACAAAGGAATAAGTAGAAAGACCGCCGGAACTTAACTCTAAAGAGCTTTGGCCTATAAATAATTTGCATAAATTAAGTAAAGGATCAAAATCTTGATTTAATCTGTTAAGTTTAATATTGGAAAAATCTATAGATTTAATGGAATTAAAGGGAATGTCAGAAAAAATGAAATTTAGCTCTTGGAGTAGTTTTAAATTGTTAAGATTTCTGCTTGATCGTGATAATAAAATTATAGTGTATTTAAATATCTGATTAATTAAATTATCTTCACTAAAATCGTCATATTCAACATAAAATTTATGCCTACTAACTGAATTTAATTTTGTATGATTATTAATTTGTATCTTACCACGTATATAACATAAATTTTCTTCTTGTTGTATATATTCTCTATTAATTTTACGACGTGTTAAATCTAATAAATTTTTAGCAAATAAATTAATAAGGACTTCATAAAAATCATCTTTAGCTGTTCTTAAAGAAGATATGTCTGTTTCTTTTACTTTCAAACGTTTTGTATAACTCAAAAGATACAACAAATTTTTTATCGGCAAGTCAGAGTGCTCAGCTTCGTTATCGCTCAAATCTCTAGCTATCTTTGGCATAATCTGAATTGTCTTGTTACCTACTTTAATTGCCCCAACATAAGACGAGGTTGAAACACTACAAATTTTGTTATACCTATAATTAAATTTTAATACATCACTCTTTGTTAGCTGCTCTTTTTTCAGTTTGTTGTTTAATTTAATTAATTGTTCAGCCTCTTTGTCGCTAATACAAAAATCATGTGCATCGCAATTAATGCTTTTTGTGTCATATTCAAATATCTTGAGACACTTTTTACTCATACAATGCTTTCAATGCTTTTATTAACTCGTCAGGATTTTCATATTTATGAATGTGTCCAGTCTCGGATTCACTATAATCATTAATGTCTTCCCCTTCAAATATTTTTTCTATGTCTGTCATTTCAATAAAGCCAATTCCATTCCTATATTTCCCTAGGATCTGTTTTAATTTTTCATAATCATTATAAAAATACTCTTCTAATAACGGTATAATTTCGTGATACCAGACTTGATATAATAATTCTGGATTTTTTGCCTTCATAAAGTAACTATGCCCCAATAAGTGATCACGATCAATTATTACTTCAATCTTTTTATTTAAAGTATCAAGTAATTTTGATAGATTAATTTCTGATAATACATTAACTAAATCTGATTTTGGTTTCATTTCTTGAAAATTAAAACGTCTTCTTAGTGCAATGTCTAATAAAGCAATGCTTCGATCCGCCGTATTCATTGTTCCAATAATATATAAATTATTAGGTACGCTAAACTTTTCATCAGAATATGGTAATGTTACGATTAGTTGATTTGCGGCACCATCTCTCTTATCTTCTTCAATTAATGTTATTAATTCACCAAAAATCTTTGACATGTTCCCGCGATTAATTTCATCTATAATAAGCAAATATTTATTTTCAGGATCAAGTTTTGCTTTTAAACATATTCGTTTAAAAACTCCATCTTTTAGCTCATACTTGATGTTTTCGCTATCAAGAACCGGCCTAATCCCCTCTATAAACTCCTCATAAGAATAAGATTGATGAAAAGTAATGAATTCATAATAATCATGCCAATCTTTTAAAGTGGCAGCGTTATTTTTTATCGCGGATAACTTAATTTTAAAACTATTATTTGAGTAGTATTCCTTCCCAGCGCTAGTTAGTGTCCAAAATGAATGTTTGTCTTTATGAACAAAGTCGTTACCATTTCTTGTGGCAATATTAGTACTCTCGTTATCTGCGTCATCTTGAAGTCTTTTCCAAATAGTGGGAATTATATTTTTGTTATTT
Organism: Candidatus Cloacimonadota bacterium; assembly: GCA_023230175.1. Lineage (GTDB taxonomy): Bacteria > Cloacimonadota > Cloacimonadia > Cloacimonadales > WRIO01 > JALNXV01. The sequence goes on along the minus strand of JALNXV010000085.1, from coordinate 2,663 downwards.
TTTAATTGAGAAAATATCTGTATATATTCATCATTGCTAATTTCTGAAACTTTCATAGGCTTATCAGATTTTAGTAAAACCAAGCCAATAATGTCATTCCAGGTTGAGCCAATAAATAATTTTCTTAGTTTTTCTTCCTTTGTTTCTTGCTTAACTTGCGCTGATAATAATTTTTCTGCTAATTTTAAAGTCTCATAAGTCTTTCCCGTGCCCGGAGGACCATATAAGATTTGGTTTAAAGGTTGAGTAAACATATTTTTTTGTAAAATTAACTTATTTGATTCTAAAATATTATTAACACCAATTAATGACAAAATACTATTAATTAAGTCTCTATTCTTTGTAATATCTGTTAATGTTTTAATCACTAATTTATTTGTATTTTCTTCTGACAAAATCCACTCTCCTTTTTTGAGCCAATTTACGCTTCTGATATGTTTATATTCTTTTCTTGAGTCATCAAATTTATAATTTGATGTGACACGTCCATATCCAATGATTTTTCTTGTTCCATCTTTAACAAATATATAATCACCGATCGCCATGTCTTTAAAAAAATTCCAACATGACGTTGCATTATTTTTCTTGGATCCAGTGCCGCCATAAATATCTATCATTTTATTAACGATATCATCCTTATCCTTGAAATGAGATAAGCTCTTTAATGCATCCCAACCAATTCCGATAATTCCGTTACTATAGAATTCTTGCCATAATGAAGCTTTTTCACCAGGAGAGATAAGCCAATAATTTTGATTTTGACCTATTAATTTTTTATATTTATCTATAATATTTTTTAAATCTGTATTCACAGTTTCTTTATTTAAATTTTCGTTGTCATTTTCATAACTTAATTTAACATCATCGCCTGTAAAATTTATTTTATATACTTTAAATACGAGCGAATCCTTATATTTTATGCTTTTATTATTGAAATAATTAGAAATTGTTTGATGCGATTTAACAATTTTTTCTGACCATAATTTATTAGACTTGTTAGTTTCGCTTATACCGTAGGATAAAACTAAAATATTAAGATCCTTATAATATAAGTAGCAGGGATAGATACCATTACTGACCTCCATATCTTTTGCGGTGAACGCCATCCAGGTAACTCCGGCTGGCGTGCCCATCCCAAAACCAACTTTAACTCCTAGGCTATTATATTCTTTGGGGTAACTTGATGTTTTCAAATCAGTCGTTTTTGATTGTTTTAAAAAGTTTAACAATACTGTTGTAATGTCATTTTCTCTATCTATAATGTTTTCGTATAAATAACTAAAAAATTGATCCACTTCTAACTTTATGGTTGTTTTGGTTTGCAGACCGATTAACTCTTCATATCTTCTAATAAGCGGCTCTATTGCTTTATTGTATTTTATAAATTTACTGCCAAAGTTATCACCGCGTTCAAACTCAAGATCAATACCTAAAAACTCAACAGCTTCCTTGTCTCGAGAATTATATAAAACATATTTATCTGGAAAAGCATAAGCCACAAGTTCAGATGTCACATTTTCACCGAAACCAAATAATGAATATTCCCCATGTGTAAAAGCTTGTATTTTATTTTCATCACTATCTTGGCCATAAATTAAATACAAAAAAGCATCCCTATACTCTTGTATCTCCGCATTAGGGTTGCCCAAGGCTCTCGCCTTTGCAAGAGGCATTGAATTAAAAGCGTTTATTTTAGTTCCTAATTCTTGAACATTTGACCACTCAATTTTACTGAGGTTATTTTTATCAAAAAAAGTATTAAAAAATCTATATTGATTCTCAAGCCAATCATTATTTTGTTTAATCCAGGCGCTATTCTTAAAGTCAAGTAATAATTTATCTATTCTTTGCAAGTCCATATTATGTAATTTAAATTTTAGATAATGTATTTAAAAATTAATATACTATAGTTTAATAAGTAAATACACTTTCATTGGCCGTAACATAAGATTGGTAAACAAACTGAAACATCTCTTGTTTAATCGTATCTTGTTCATTCTTAGACAAAACACCACCAATTTCATCCTGCAAAATATCTTCAATGGCCACCCTTGCGTTAGCGCGACCGGCTTGATGTTTTTTCCAATCAACATACAAAGCCTCATCTTTTAGTTTTTTCATTAGTGATTTGGCCGCATTCTTAAAAATCTCCTTCTCCTCTTTTGTGTGTTCTGACCCAGGACGATTAAGCATATCAAAAATTGTTAATTCTTCCTCAGTTAATCCGATCTCAATATGTCTAACTTCTTCTGCACTAAGTTCATTACTTAAAAATCTTAGAGCCTCAAAGAGCTCATCAGCCGACAGAATCCCCTCATTATACTCTGCAATAAGTTTTTCAAATTTTTCTCTATAATTAATATTTACAGGATTCTTTCGTATCATCATTTGAATTTTATTGGCTAAGCGAACCTTAATTGACTCAAGCGTTGCCTTTTTTTTACCGTCTTTAAAGGTTTTTTCCAACGCTTTAAAATCAATATCCCCAATAAGTATTGGTTTATCATCCACTCCTAGTCTGCCATTCTCAACATTAATTGGGAGGTACCCATTTTCTTAGATACATTGTCCATGGGTCAATTGATATTGCCGGCTGTATAAAACAGGCGGCATTTTTAATTTAGTATGTATTCGGGTGTTATTATACTGATGAATAGTTCTAT
>JALNXV010000084.1 GCA_023230175.1 Candidatus Cloacimonadota bacterium | reverse complement strand
AGGATCATTTACCTCAACTAAAAAAATGATATTAATGAAATAGTTCACTATCATCTATTTAAATTAAACAAGGGTACAAAAGTACCCTTGTTATCTTATAAAGGATATAGAGGCTGTTGAATAATATCAAATATTGTTCTATGAGCTCCCGGCTTGTAGGGAGTTTATTTGTTGATATTCTTACAGTTAAAAAGTTTAACGTGCAAGCAAAGATGCTCACACAACAACATTATTCGACAGCCTTAACTTTTATCCTCAGCCCCATTCTCGTTTTGTAATCAGAGATTCAAATCTAAAAATAGAAATTTAGCCAAATTTTCTAAATATAGAGACTGTTGAATAATATCAATTATTGTTCTATGAGCTCCGGGCTTGTAGTTTCATAAAATATTGAATACCTATCATTTAAGTTTTTTTTGTGCAAGCAAGGATGCTCACACAACAACATTATTCAACAGCCTAATAGAGTATCTAATAAGATAAAAACCACTTTCTAAATTACAGTAATTTATAGAATATATATAAGGGACCTCCAAGATGCTTTAAAGCATCTTGGAGGTCGGCTGTAGATTGACAAAAAATTAATTATTTCTCACTGTGATTACATCTATTGATTTAGAAAATTTTAAAACTTAAATTATAAAAAATATTAAAAAGTAAATACTTTAAATAGTATTACGCCATAATATTGAGAATTTTTACTTTACAAATTTATTTGCAAATTTTTATTTGACACTATTAATAAAAATTTTATAGGAGAAAGTGATGAAATATGATTTTGATAAGTGTATTGATCGGAGAAATACTGCATCATTTAAGTGGGATTGGTGTAATTTAATATTTGGTACTGATGACATTATCCCAATGTCAATAGCAGATATGGATATATGTGTACCTCCTCAGGTCGTAGATGCATTAAAACAAAGAATTGAACACCCTGTTTTAGGATATACAGTAAAAACAGATAAATTTTATCAAGCAGTTCAAAATTGGATGCAAAAACGACATAATTGGCAGATTGAAGATTCGTATATTCTATCAACTCCGGGTATAGTACCTGCAATAAATTTTGCAGTATTTGCTTTAACTAATCCGGGTGACGGAATATTAATCCAACCTCCTGTTTATCATCCCTTCTTTGATGCTATTGAATTGAATGACAGAAAACTTTTAATAAATAATTTAAAAGCAAAATCATCTAAAACTTCGGGTAAAAGTTATTATGAAATAGATTTTGAAGATTTTGAACAAAAAGCAAAGCAAGCAAAACTATTTATTTTATGTTCTCCTCATAATCCTGTTGGTAGAGTTTGGACTAAAGAAGAATTGCAAAAGATTGGTAATATATGTAAAAAACACAATGTATATGTATTATCAGATGAAATTCATAATGATTTAGTATTTAAACCAACCAAACATATACCTTTTAGCAGTATTAAAGAATTTTCTGATATATCAATAACTTGTATGGCTCCCAGCAAAACTTTTAATGTAGCAGGGTTATGTACTTCAATTATGATTATCCCAAATCCGGAAATAAAAAAGGCTTTGGAAGATATAATGATGAAATCAGGTATCTTTATGATGAATATATTCGGGATGAATGCTTTAGAAACCTGTTATAATGAATGCGAAGATTGGCTAGAACAGCTTTTAGTTTACTTAGATTCTAACAGACAATTTGTCTATGATTATTTTGAGAAAAATTTACCTGAGTTTACATTAGCTGATTCAGAATCAACATTTTTAATATGGATAGATTTTAATTCATTAAAAATGGAACATAATGAGTTAGAGGAATTCTTAGTTAAAAAAGCAAAAGTAGGGCTTGATACCGGTATCAAATACGGCGAATTAGGTAGAGGTTTTATGAGATTAAATTTTGGTTGTTCAAGAAAGATGCTTGAAGAAGCATTAAATAGAATCAATACAGCAGTTAAAGAATTAAAAAAAAGGTAATTATATGATTATAAATGAATTATCGGATAAAATCAAACTTCTCTTTACAGAGAATAAATCAGAATATACAATTACAGATTATCAACTTTTTGAAAATTTTAAAGATTATTTAAATAAAGGCAAAATTAGAGCAGCTAATTATAAAAATGAACAATGGGTAGTTAATGATTGGGTAAAGCAAGGTATTTTAGTAGGCTTTAAAATGGGTAAGATAAAGGTTTTTAACATTGGTGAGTCAACCTTTACAGACAAACATACTTACCCGTTAAGAACCTTTTCTGATTCTGACCGAATTAGATTAGTTCCCGGAGGCTCAGCAGTCAGAGATGGGGCATTTATTGGCAATAACGTGACAATTATGCCACCTGCATATCTTAATGTTGGCGCTTATGTAGATGATAACAGTATGATAGATTCTCATTCATTAGTCGGCAGTTGTGCTCAAGTTGGCAAAAACGTTCATTTAAGTGCCGGCTCAATGCTTGGGGGCGTCTTAGAACCAATTAATGCCAAACCGGTAATAATAGAAGATAATGTTTTTATAGGGGGCAATTGTGGGATATATGAAGGTGTATTAATTAAACAATCAGCTGTAATAGCTGCCGGAGTAATTTTAACTTCCGGCACACCGGTTTTTGATGCTGTCAACAATAGATTTATAAAAAAAGATGAGAGTTATAATGCCTTAATTATTCCTGAAAAAGCTGTAATTGTTGCAGGTTCAAGAGCTTTAAAAAGCAATAATGATATTAGTATTTATTGTCCTGTGATTATCAAATATCGAGACAGTAAAACAGATACTTCTGTTCAACTGGAACAATTATTAAGATAATGATTGCAAAACATTTATTAGGTTTAAAACCCTCCCTCATTAGAGAAATGATGAAAGGTGTTCCTAAAGACGCTATTAATCTCGGTTTGGGTGAAATACGATTTAAAACACCAAAAATTATTTGTGATGAAGCGATAAACTATATTAATAATGCCAATATTTTTTATTCTGAAAATGCCGGGATAAAAGAGTTAAGGGAACTCATCGCTATAAACTATAACACAACTTTTGATAAGATATGTGTTACTAATGGTGCTCAAGAAGCATTATTTACCTGTTTATTTAGTCTATTAAATCCAAATGACAAGATATTAATCGGAAATCCTACTTTTTTAGCTTATGAAACCATAGCTAAACTAATGCAAGCAGAAGTCTTAAAATTTGATTTTGACAGGGATAATAATTTCAGACTTAACAAAGATTCTTTCCTTGAAAAGATTAAGCTCAAACCTAAGATATTATTAATCACTCACCCCTCAAACCCAACAGGTATAGCTTTTAATAATGAAGAAATGCAATTAATAGTGAAGCAATGCTTACAACATAATGTCCTACTAATAGTTGATGAAGTCTATTTAGGGTTAAATTTAACTAAACGCATACCTTCATTTAGTTCAATAAATAATAATTTAATTATCATTTCATCTCTATCTAAACTTGTATGTATGACAGGGTGGAGATTAGGATGGATAGTCTGTCATAACAAAGATTTATTAAGTAAAATCATACTATCACATCAATATATTTCAACATGTGCATCAACAATAAGTCAATATGCAGCAATAAAAGCATTTTCAACAAGTGCTCAAATAGATATAGACTCAATAAAAGAACAGTTATTAATTAATTATAACATTTGTCTCCAAAAATTAGCATCTACATTTCCTGAAATAAACACTACTTACCTTCCCGATGCAGCTCCTTATCTGTTTTTAAGAATTCATTGTGATGACCTTAGTTTTGCAACAGAATTAAGTACAAAAGGAGTTATTATAATACCCGGCTCAGCCTTTGGACAAAATGGATACGGTTATATAAGAATCTGCTATGCGATAGAAAAAGAAAATTTAATTAAAGCTTTAGATAAGCTTACTAAATTTTACAGAATTAAATTGACAAAATAAAATAAGGATTTATAGTTGCATATAAAAGATATTGGAGTTTTAATGAGAGAAAAAAAAGCATTAGCCCTATTTTCAGGCGGATTAGACAGCTTAATTGCTGTTAAATGGATGGAAAAACTTGGTTTTGAAGTCATACCGATATTTTTTGAGACTCCATTTTTCTCCCCGGAAAAAGCTATTAGAGTTGCTAATGCTAACAATCTCAAACTAAAAATTATTGATATTAGTCAAGAACACCTACAAATGCTTAAAGCACCAAGGTACGGGTACGGTAAACATTATAATCCCTGTATTGATTGTCACGGTTTAATGTTCAAAATTCTCAATCGATATTTAGAAGAATTTAAAGCAGATTTTTTAATCTCCGGAGAAGTTTTAAATCAAAGACCTATGTCTCAAAGATATGATGCTCTCAATGCTGTTAAAAAGCTTAGCACAGTCGGAGATTTAATAATCAGACCACTTTCTCAGAAAAGATTACCTGATACATTACCCATTCGAGAAGCTTGGGTTAATAAAGAAGATTTATTAGATATTCAAGGCAGAAGTAGAACTCAACAATTAAAAATTGCTGAAGAACTAAATCTAAAAGAAGTTTTAAATTCAGGAGGAGGATGCCTCTTAACTGATAAAGGCTTTACAACTCGTTTAAAAGAATTAATTGATAAAGATCAACTTGATTTCGATAATATCAAATATTTAAAAATAGGCAGGCATTTTCGATTAAATGAGAAACATAAATTAGTTATCAATAGACATCATAGTGAGATGGAATACATCAAAAATATAATAAGTAATGAAGTTGTTTTAAAATGTTTAAATATTCCCGGTCCAATTGCTGTTTTAAATACAACTTTACCCATTTCCGAAGAAATTATTAGTTTAGCAGGAAGTATTCTTTTACGTTATTGCCCGAAAGCTCAAGATATCGAAATTGTTAATTATGGGAAACAATTTAATTTAGATTTTACTATAAAATGTAATAGATTTACAGATACAGAAATTGATCCATATAGAATTAATTAAGGAGTTGTTATGATCAAGTATAAGATATATAATTTAATTGAAATGTTTGAAACTAATACTTATTTAGTTTGGGATACAGAATCTTTAGATGCGATTTTAATTGATCCTGCAGCACCAAGTGAAAACCTTAAATCAGATATAATTAATTTAAATTTAAATCTAATCCATATATTTAATACTCATGGTCACGGCGACCATATCGGAGGAAATGAATATTTTCATCAAGCATTCAATTGCCCAATCGGAATACATAATTTTGATGCAGAAATGCTTTTAAATTCTACTATGAATTTAAGTGATTTTATGTATAGTCCAATAATTTCACCGGCAGCCTCGCTATTGTTAAAAGACTTTTATGATTTCTCTCTCGGTGAAAATAAAGTAGAAATGTTTCATACTCCCGGTCATACAAAAGGTGGTATTGTAATATATATAAAACCATACCTATTCAGTGGTGATACCATTTTTAATTTAAGTGTTGGTAGAACCGATTTACCGGGAGGTAATAGTAAAGAATTGATAGAATCTATCCGTAAAAAAGTTTTTTCTTTACCTGACGATACTATAATTTTACCCGGTCATGGACCAGCTTCAACAATCGCAAAAGAAAAAAAAGAAAATCCATTTGTATAATTTTTAAAATAAGAGGTAATTATAGAAGCATATCTAAAAACTCTCTTAATTGACGCTAAATCAGGATTTTATAAAGTAAAAAAATACGAAATAGGAAATTATTTCGGTCCTGTCGATTTAGGATTACATCTGTCAACAAAATATAATTCATTAAATATTGGCACAGGTTTATTTGCCGGCTCAATATTTCCAGGCTCAAATAGATTAATTTTTACCGGTTTTTCACCATGTTGGGGTGGTTTTTACATTTCTTCAATGGGTGGTGCGGGATTAGTATTTGATAACCTTGGAATAAATATGCTATCAATTTCAGGGAAAGCTTCACAATCATCTATTTTATTTATTAATAGATTTCACGGAGAAGAGCTTGACATTGATTTAATACCTGTTGATGTTAAAAAAATCTGGTTCGAAGATGGTAGAGGATTATATGCTTTAATAGACTATGTAAAAGATCACTTCAGCGATAGATATGAAAACGATCCTCGTATCCTTGCTACCGGTCCGGCAGCTTTATATACCGATATTGGTGCCATTGGCTCAATCCCAATAAATTCCGGCAAATTAACTTACGCAGATACATGGGCAGGTCGCGGAGGAATGGGAAGTAAACTACTACAAGATCATAACATAGTTGCCATAATTTATGGAGGCACTTATATTGATGAAGATTTTAGAGATAGAAAAGTTGCTGATAAATGGTTTTACGAAAAATATGAAAAAAAATTAGCGGCAAAAGATATCGAAGCAACCACTAAATATAGGTTTGAACCTAAGTTTGAAACCGGTGGAACTTTTGGTGTAAATTACGCTACGTTAGGGACAAGATTATTGTCATTCAACTATCAAAGTATCTATTGGTCGGAAGATGTAAGACAAGAGATTCATAAAAAATTAATTATAAATCATTACTTAAAGCAATTCAATGAAGAAACAATTATACCCAAACAACAAACTAATTGTGGAGAGCCTTGTGCTGCTGTATGCAAGAAATTAAACGGTCATTTTAAAAAAGATTATGAACCATACCAAGTTTTTGGTCCACTGTCAGGAATCTTTGATCAAAGAGCAGCAGAACAAGTTAATTTTAGAGCCGATAGCTATGGAATGGATGCTATTTCGGCAGGAGGAACAGTTGCTTGGATAATGGAATGTTTAAGTAGAGATTTATTAGATACAAAAGAAATAGGGATTACAAATAAACCAATATTCGACTATAAAAATTTTAATGCTGTGGAAGATTCTACTCATAATGCTCAAGTAGCAATGGATATTCTTGACAGTATAATTTATAAACGAGGAATCATTGATTTGTCTCAAGGTGCAAGAAAATGGGGAAGGCATATCTCGCGACAAAAAGGTAAAAACTTATTAAATTATTTTGTTTTTAATTCGTTTGGTAGAAACGGCTGGATAGTGCCTAATCAATATTGGACACCCGGAGCCTTATCTCCTATGGCTATAATGGGAAAATATTATATGTACTACGGTTCTGATTTCTTACCACCTCGCGAACTTGGCAAAATAAATGCTCATAGATTTAAACAAGAACTCATTATGGACAACGCCGGATTTTGTAGATTTCATAGAATATGGAGTGAAGAAATGATTCCTGAAATGATTGGTAGTTTATGGGGAAAACAACAAAAATATATAGATAGTATCAACTTAACTGCTAGTAAAATTAATAGTCGTAATGCATCTATTTTTTGGGAATCAGAAAGAAATATTGACTTTGTTTTCGAATTTCTTAAATATACGAAAAAGCACTCAGACGATTTTACTGACGATTTAGATTTTTGGATTAATGAATTTAAAAATAATAAATTTGATGCTGCTCTAAATTTTTGGTATGAGATTCACAAAGGTACTCATGAATCATTAAGGGAATTTTATTAAATATTATTCTGTGAGCATTAATCAAACAGGAAACTTATTAATTGATATCTTAGAGTTAAGAAATTTTTAGTGCAAACAAAGAGACTCGTACAACATAAATATTCAACAGCCTTATCTATATGCTAAACCTTAAATATTTATTGTTGGTGTTAATACATTCATTATTATATGTTTTAATTTTTGAGTACTAAACAATCCGGCATTTTCATAAAAATACATTAAAGCAAAAAAAGCTTTTGGGTCTTTTATCTCATTAAAATAATTTTGCAAGTAACCTCTATCAAAACAAGCAATCTGATATATTTTTTTACGTTTATATTTATTACTCCGTAATGTTAAATCATACATTGGTGCCATAGACATCTCGATTAATTTCTTCAAGCTAAGATGTTTTAATAATTCTTTCAGTAGAAAATAAGTGACTTTAACATCACCATCAGCAGTATGAAAAGTTATGTCATTTGTTGACTCATCATAAAGATTTAAATCACTTTGCAAATAATGTAATGAAGTTTTTGTCTTTTTTAAAATCTTTACTGCACAATATTGCGTATCAATAATATTACACCTACACCTTAAACCTTCTCTTGCTAACATAAATAAATCGTTACAAATAGCATGACCAATAACAACATTTTCATGTGAAGAGAATATTTTTTTTAACAAAGAATAGAATTCAGTCTCTCTAAAAAAAGGCTCTTTAGAAACTTGATCATCAGATATGTGATGAACCCAATAAGCACCTTGTTTTATACATACACCCGGATTAAAAAATCCGGTTTTCATATTATTTAATTCTCCATTTTTATATTCAGCAATTGCAAGAGAAATTACCTTATCTTCTTGAGACGATCCACTTGTTTCTGTGTCTAAAATAACAATTTTCAATATAACTCCCGGAATATATAATAATGATTTCCCAAAAAAGACTTATTTATTCTCATTTTTGTAATTCGATTAATCTATACGTTATAATCTTTTTAAAATCAATATAATCAAAAGGGCATAAAAACATCAGAGCTTTAGTAATCTTAATTTGCTTATTAAGATTTAAGTGCTTAAGTTTATCTAATTTTTCTTTTAATAATGATAAATTTGTTGGTCCAAGCATTACTGTTGCATGGAAAGTATAGTTGTCACCATCATAAATTCCTTTTTCAATACCCAATTTTTCTAAAGAAGCATTAAGTTCAGTATGCATTGTAGTTAAAATATTATTAGTGTGAATCTTAAGCCATAGTATATTCTTAAGTAAAGGATGATTATTATCATGTACAATTTCAAATTTATCAATATCTACTGTAAATTGCTTAACAGTACTGAAGTAACTATCAAAATAATTTCTAATTTCCAAGATATTGCTTACTCTAAATGATTGCTTCAATGATATGTGTGGCAAGATTAAATTTATATTATCAAAATTAGAGGTTTCTTGAAAACACTCATAACTTACTTCTCTAAATAAATTATGAAAATAATCATCTATCATTAATGCAAATACTACATACATAAAGTAATCTTTAATCTGTCTTAATGACTAAATATTTAATTTTTTTAAACTCATTAGGGTTGATTACTTTTAACAATGACTGTTCTCCCCAATCTTCAATTATATAAGAACTTCTATCTTGATCAGTTAAAAAAGTAATATCTTTAAATGATGCGTTTATTATAATTTCTTGAAAATCTAAAAGATTCATTTGTATCATAACTTCTTGATTATATTTACCGGTTCTTTTTGCAGATTTAAAAAAGGTTTTTTTAGTTAAAAATTCATTATTAATCAATTGTTTCTCATTGCCAATGAAATAATAAATTGTATATTCTTCAATTAATTGTGCTTTAAGTTTATCATCTTTTTGCAGGACTTCATTTTGTAAGGAACTTAACATTGATGCTTGCATTTTTAGCTGTTCATCACGTTCTAATATTTCTATTTTAGATTTTTCTCGTTCATTACTAATAATTATATTTAATTCTTCAATTTGATTTTGCATAGATAAAATTATATCTTCTTTATGCTTAATATCTAACTTAAGATTATTTATTAGCTTTTGTAGTCCTGAAATTTGTAAATTATTATTCATAAGTTGCTCTTCAAGATGCGTTAATTTCATTTTGTTATCTGCAATATACTCTTTGATATTATTGATAGATATCATAATTTGTTCTTTTGAACTTAAATCTTCTTTATAATCAGTATTATGTGCGATATTCTTAATAATTGAATCTTGATTATCAATAACCATTAAACTGTCTTGTATTTCATTAATAGCAATTAAAGCATTATTAAAATATGTTGTCACTTTTTTATGTTCGCTTTTTAATTTACTACTATATACTAAACCCCCAATAATGAGAATTGAAATGACTGCACAAATAAAAAGAATTAAGAGATTTTTATATTTCATACTGTCCTCCATTTTCTATTACAATTTATTAAAATAGTTCATCACGTCAAGATTTATTTGTAATAATTCTTAATTTTTAGATATTTTTTCATCATACATAATTACAAACACAGGTTTTTAATAAAAAATAACATTTTTTTCTTGCCATTATTCAGTTTGTTAAATATTTAGTATTTTATGAAAAGAGATATATACTTTATTATTATCATATTAACTATTTTTGGATTATTAACCGTATCTTGTAAAAAATCGGATAATTTGTCTAAAGATAAATTTATGTATAAAAAATTATTGATTCAAGCAGATAGAATTATTCAAAGCAGGTCAGCTTTAGATTCATTAATAACTATTGCAGATAATTTATTACAAATAGACAAATCATCTAACTCTACCAATAAAGATATCTCCGGTATGGCATATAAATATAAAGGTATTTTCTATTATTTTTTAGAAGACTTTGAGCAAGCAAATGATTACTACAAAAAAGCTTCTAATATTTTTAAAATTTCAAATAATTATTTAGAATTAAATAAAATTTACAGCAATCAAGGCCTTATCTATCTCAGTAATAATCAATTAGATAAAGCATTAGAAAAATTTCTGGATGCTGCTCAAATAGATGAACAATATTTAAACGAAAAGTCTTTAGATAGAATTTACATAAATATTGGTATAACCTATTTAAAAATGAATAATATGACTTCTGCTCATCAATACTTTTTAAAAGCACAACTATATGCTAATCAACTGAATAATAAATACAATGAGATGAATGCACTTGTTAATCTTATAACTACATATAGCTTTTTTGAAAATTACGAAGATGCGATCAGTTCAGCTTATAGAGCTGAACAAATTGCTATTTCAACCGGTATGCAGTTTTATCTTGGTTCAATATATAATAATCTTGCAAGTGTTTATGATAGTATGAATGAACCGGAAAAAAGCTTACTTGAATACAAAAAAGCTTTTGAAATTAAGGAACAATTGAATGATTTTGAAGATATAATTAAAACTGCTAATAACATTATTGCATTATTAACAAAATTAAATAGAATTGATGAAGCAGAAAATTTTAGAAATAAAGTTTATGATTTATCAGATAAATATGATATAAAATTAGAATCCTTCCAAAATTTTTACTCAATCGGTGATTATTTTTATGAAATTAAGCAATTCAAGAAAGCCTCTGATATCTATAAAGAAACATTACTAAAATCATTAATGAATTATGATTTAAATATCCATCAACAAATTGCAGAATTAGAAAAAAAATATGATTCTGAAAAAAAAGATAACAAGATAAATCTATTAGAAAAAGAATCCGAAATCAATAAACTTAAATACGATCAACAACGCCAAATATTAGTATTTTTTGTCCTTGTTTTAATCTTAATATTACTATTAGCATATTTTATATTAAAAATGTATATTAACAAGACTAAGGATAATATATTAATTAACAGAGAAAGAGATATATCAGAAAAATTATTACTTAACGTATTACCTGAAAAAGTATTACAAGAACTA
>JALNXV010000083.1 GCA_023230175.1 Candidatus Cloacimonadota bacterium | reverse complement strand
GGCAGAAGATCCACCCATGAAGAATGTATAGGCGCTGCCGCTGGTCCTGTCCTTTATGGGCTTGTCACGGGAGCGGAACAGACTTGATAAAATGCTCATCCAAATTCACCTCCAATAAAAAAGCGCCCCATCGGACGCAAAACAAAAGCACCCGAAGGTGCATAAATAAAACACCTGGTTTTGCAGGTGCTTGGATAATACTCATATATCGTTTTCATCAATCGTTTCCTCGTACATTTTCTCAAGTGTCTCATAGATTTCCTGATAGTATTTAACTTCGCTTTCAAACAGCTCATTCAGTTTCTCTTGAGTAATATCTGGTCGCTTATCGGCAATCTTCCTGTACTTTTCCTTTATATCTTCATATAAAGCATTTGGAATTCCTTTTTTCATATACACTCACCATCCTTGTTTGAGTAATATATTAGAACGAAAAACGACAAAGAATTCCTTTATATAAAAAGAATTCCTCTTTCATCATACACAGATTCGGTAACTTCTCCCTGGCCACATCTAAGCGCCCTGTCCAGTGCCATAATCAGTGCAATGGCACCGTCAATCTTCTCTGTCGACTTTGCCTTGTCTGCCTTGATGTTTCCTGCAGGGTCTGTGCGGATGCAGATGTTGTCCATGTTCCACCTTAGAACCGGGTGGCCGCCATGGGCGATTTTCTTTTCCAATGTCAGCTTCATCAGTTCTTTGGTGGGAGGTGACATGGAAACAAATCCCTGACCCATAGGCACAACAGTGAAACCCATACCTTCCAGATTCTGCACCATCTGGACAGCGCCCCATCTATCGAAGGCGATCTCCCTAATGTTGTATTTCTCTCCAAGTTCAGCTATGAACTGCTCAATGAATCCATAGTGCACGACGTTGCCTTCCGTGGTCTTGATGAAGCCTTGCCGCTCCCAGATGTCATATGGAACGTGATCTCGCTTTACCCTCAGCTCCAGCGTCTCTTCAGGAACCCAAAAATAAGGAAGAACATAGTATGGCTCATCTTCACTTCCGGGTGGGAACACCAGTACGAAGGCCGTGAGGTCGGTGGTGCTGGAAAGGTCCAATCCGCCATAGCAGACACGCCCCTCAAGTGCCTCCGAGTTGACAGGAAAAGCACAGGCGTCCCATTTCTCCATCGGCATCCATCTGACCACCTGTTTCACCCATTGGTTCAAACGAAGCTGCCTGAAAGAGTTCTCTTCTCCTGGATTTTGCTTTGCCGATTCACATGCCGCTTCAACCTTATCAATGCCGACTGTGATACCAAGTGAAGGATTGGCTTTCTTCCAGACTTCTGGATCAGTCCAATCATCATTGATATCCGCACCATAAATGACAGGATAAAAGGTCTCATCATGTTTTCTTCCATTCATGATGTCCAGTGCTTTTTCATGTGTTTCGTAGCAGATGGAGTTGGTGTCTGTTCCGGCAGTGGTGATAAGGAAATACAGAGGTTGCATTCTCGCGTCACCCGAACCTTTGGTCATGACATCAAAGAGCTTACGGTTCGGTTGTGTGTGTAGTTCATCAAAGACAACCCCATGAATGTTGAACCCATGCTTGGAGTATGCTTCAGCTGAAAGTACCTGGTAGAAGCTGTTGGTTGGAAGATAGTGAATCCTCTTTTGGGAAGCAAGTATCTTACACCTTCTATTAAGTGCCGGACACATCCTCACCATATCCGCAGCTACTTCAAAGACGATAGAGGCCTGGGCTCTATCTGCTGCACAACCATATATCTCGGCTCTTTGTTCTCCATCCCCACACAAAAGAAAAAGAGCCACTGCTGCAGCAAGCTCAGACTTACCTTGCTTCTTGGGTATCTCAATGTAGGCGGTATTAAACTGCCGGTATCCGTTTTCCTTAACGACTCCAAAGACATCACGGATGATCTGTTCCTGCCATGGAATAAGCTCAAACTTCTTACCGGCCCAGGTCCCCTTTGTGTGGCTTAAAAGCTGTATGAAGTTTACTGCATAATCCGCTTTGTCCTTATCATAGTGTGACGTTTCCGCCATGAATCGTGTCGGTACGTATCTGTCTTTTTCCCTCACCAGGTTCACTCCTTTCCCCGTATCAAAAAAGGCATATACGAGAAAAAGAACTAGCCTTAATTCCCTTTCTCCTATACGCCTTATCTTGCCTGTCTTACTTCGATAATCCTGAGAACCGATGCGTAAGCCATCAGCTCCCTCACCGCCTCCTGCCCATTGTAGCCATGTCCTACGCAGGTGAGGATTTCGTTTCCTTCTAGGGATTCGAAGGTGATGTAGTATTCCCGCATCCTCAAACCTCCTAGAGCTTTATCTTTTTGCCGGTAAGTACATCGACCACCGTTGTGCCTGTGCCAAATGCCGCTCTCATTTCAAACAGCTCTTCTTCGCTTGGCCCTGTGTAGTTCCTGCGGTAGTTTTCTATTGCTTCCATGCTTTCCTTTTCGCATTCTGCTTTGGTGGCTTCAGCGCTCACCAGGTCGCTTACCATCAGAACCTTTTCAAGCATGTCGCTTTGAAGTGCTCTACCTTTGCAGTTTCTTGCGACTCCGTTTTCATCGATGGTAATGTTTCCATCCTTGATGTCCTGGCTTACTCTTTCCAGTTCCTTCTCGGCTTCCTTCTTCCAGTAAGCTCCAAGTGCTCCGCTGAGTTCCTTTTCAAATCTTGTCATGTGCTTTTCCTCCTTTAGGGATGCTCCCCTTTTGTCATGTATATATATCACTCTAAAAGCACACTATATCAACAAATAAGTGTAAGAATATCGCTTATTTATGCGGTTTTCTTGGCATCGGTTTCTGGTGATTTTCCAAGCATATTCTACCCACTTCCGCATCACTCAAGACCCTTATCACCTTCATACTTCCAGTGATAATCCATCGTCCTAGCATCGCCGGAGAAGTCTTGTAGCGGTAGAAGCCATTCACCGGAACCGTGGTCATCATGGCCTTTCTTCCTTTGCCGTTTTTCTCGACTTCGCTCTGATAGTCGATGGCATCGGAGTATTCACATTCACACCACACCTCATCGTCGTGCATGTATTTGATTACCCCATCCTCCTTGATACCGATATGGACTGCAAGCGGAATATCCGACAGATGCCAGCCAGGACGAAACTGCAGCGGGCCAAGCTTTGATTTGACCTTGCCATTTTGAAGCTTCTCACCTTCCTTGGCATCGAGCCACACACCGACAGGAACCTCCTCATTGGAGAGAACATACAGCGGGAACAGCTTGTCACCCTTCTTACGTAGAAGTTTATACGCAATTGCCATAGCCTCTGTCCTTCAGTTCCTTTTCAAGCACCGCCAGGAAGTTCATCCACCCAGGTTTGTCGATGGTCTCGTTTCCATAACTTGGAGCTTCCTTGATATCCCTTGCCATTACAGCCAAAGAATAGCTGTCGATTTGTTTCAGGTTGCGGTTAATAAACTGCTGCACCAGGGATGGCATATAAGTCTGCCTACCAAGTGAATATCGAACAGCGCAACCGCATACCGTTCCAAAATCTCTATCCAGTTCCATCTTTCATTCTCCCTTCTGCTATCTTGAAATAGCTCTCATCAATTTCGATGCCCACAAAGTCATAGCCAAGCTCCTTGCAGGCAACTCCAGTCGTACCAGAACCCATGAAGGGATCCACGATGAGTGAACCTTTCGGCAGCACTCCCACGATGTTCTTCATCACCTCAAGCGGCATCTGGCAAGGGTGGGCTGTCTTTTCCTTCGACACGTTTTTGACCTGATTCACATTCCACCAGTCATAAAGTTTGCAGGTCTTACCTTCCTTAATCCGTTTTATGATGCGTTTATCGTTCAGGTTCTTGTAGGGTTGCGAAACTTGGCCGAAATTAGGCTTCACGTCGAAGAATGCAACGTCCCTATGTTGTCTACCCGTATTGGAGTTATAGACCCAGCTGCAGACCCTTGTGGGGGTCTTGTTAAGGAATGAAGCGATGGCATAAAGGCTTTCGGGATAATGGATGATGACAAAGGGAACTCCCCTGTCAAATACAACCTGCAGCATCCTTAGATACTCATCCTGGGGTAACCTGTCCTTGTAGGTGGCATAACCATAACCAATGTTGAATGGCACATCGGAGACAAGAATGATATCCCTGTCGCTGTATTTACTTTGCACCTCATCCAGGTGCTTGAGGCAATCGCCACATATCAGTTCCATCATTCTTCTCACTTCCTTCCACGAAAAAAGGAGCCGTTTCCAGCTCCCTTCAAAATCCTTATTTCAATTCCTACTCATAAAGTTCAAAGCCCTTATGGACCACGTCCCTTATGATGTCGTCAAACTCGCAAGCCTTCATCTCATCAATGAACTCCTGCTCGCATTCCCTAGGCTCTTCAAGCACCAACTTGCCATCAATGTAGTTAAGGTACTTGAGATTGAGAAGGTCAAAATCAACCTGTATCTCATGCTCCTTACCATCCCCAAACTCGTAGGTGGTGTAGGCCAAATGGAAGATTCCATCCTCTGGAATCCTTTCAAGTTTTGCGTCCTCATCAAATTCCCTGACAAGGTATCTGTTTACCGCTTTGAGTAAATTACACATCTTCACTCCTTCCAATTCCATGGATGATTCCTAGAATCTTATCCTGCTGTTCCTTTGAAACACCGATACTTTCCAAGGCTTCTCTTGTCCCGCAATCCGGGCAGATGAGCGTCACGCCATCAACTCTTGAAAGTGCCGGGTGCTCACTGTATTCTCTGCCGCAGATCGGGCAGGTCCTTGTAATTCTTTCTTCAGTCTTCATGATTCTCCAGCGCCTCCATGCTGATCTTGAGCGCATCCTTGAGGCGCTCTTCCGTAAATCCGAAATCCTCATAGCCCTGTCTGCATACTTCGTAATAGGACTCGCTTGGAATGCCCAAGGGCCTATCCTCGTGCATTACATACATGAACACCTCAGCATCCATATTCTTCCAAGGCAGTGTCTTCTTGTAGTAGAAGTTCGGGAATCCTTCGTAGCGGTCAAGCCTCTTCTCATCCCCTTCAGTGATCTTCCATACCGCAACAGGTACAGTCCCGTTCTTTTTCTTCACCACCGTAAGGTAGGCCCCTGTCTTGCTTCCCCTGAACTGGAGCTCATAGTTGATGAGGACCCAGTCCCTTACAAGCTTTGCACCGGGGCATCTTCGCAGCATCTGTCTGGTGTTGAGGTTGCTTCCATAAGCGACGTAATACTTCATATCTTTTTTCTCCTTTGTCTTGAGGGCACACTTCTTTACCCTTCTACCACCTTAAGGCCCGTATGTGGGCCAGGCAGTAGGAGGATAAGGAACTGTGTCCTTAGCCTGCCATTCTGAATGCTGCGTTTCCGCTGAGTCTTCTTGTAAGCACCTCTCTTGCGGTCTTAAACTCCTCGCCAATGAATCCCATCCTGAGAAGCCATGTTCTCATCGCGTACTTTGGATTTTCGTTCTGCTGGGGCTTGGCGCTTGCAAACTTTACATCCTTGGCCAATTGGCTGAGTGCCAGGCAAAGCTGGATGTAAGCCTTGAGCTGACCTGCGTGGAGGCCGTTCTGCTTTCCATCAGCCGGTGCGTCGAACTGGAAGAGGCGGAACTCGACCGTACCTTTTGTGAAGGTCGCATGGTAGTTGAGCATGTGGTAGCGGCTTTCGTTGTAATGGTGGCTTCTTCCGTAGTCGGCATCCTGTGTTCCGTACCAGATGTCTGCGAGCGTTGCCATATCCTGCGGCTTCTTCTTGTTGAGCTGTTTTAAGAAGTTTGGATCGACCGTTCTGCAGTAACGGCTCATTCTGTAGCGGTCAAGGTCGAGCGCCTCGGCTATCAGGCTTTCGTGTGAAGCCATGATATTGGCGAGGTTTCTTAAACTCTGCGCTGTGTGGCCTTTGGCGCCTACGTGAATGTGGACACCACATGTGCGAGTTGCATCGGACCTTGCCCCTGCCCTTCTAAGGCGTCTTACCAGCTCCTGTAATGTCTCCATGTCAGCGTAGGTAAGGATTGGCGTTACCATTTCGCACTTTTGGGAATCAGGTCCGGCGATGCTGACGTCTCTTTGGAATTTCCATTCCCTACCCTGTGCATCCCAAGCGCTCCAGGTGAAGTACCCGTTTCTTCTTGCGGTGTCTTCGTACCTTCCAGTTCCGAAGTATTCAGCCGCCACTCTTGCGGCATCCCTGCGGGTGATGTTGTTCATCTCGACTTCAACTCCGATTGTCTGCTTTTTTGCTTCTTCCATGTTTGCCATGTTCTTACTCTCCTTTGTTCTTTTGTCGTGTATATATATCACTCTGATCAAAGGTAATAGCAAGTTATAAAGTGTAGATAATTCCTTATATTTTAAGGAGTTATTTGTTAAAGAAATTACGCATATTTAAGCCAAAATCCAGTACTTCAAGCACAAAAACGGAGAGCAGTATCTGCAGCCTATCTGACTGGAAATACACTCTCCGTTTAGGGGACTTTGTATGCCTTCAATATTGCCAAGACATACGATGTATTTCCATTATAGACCACTATTCAAGTTTTGCCCTGTTAAAGTTTCACCAAGAACACAGGTGGGTTATCATAGATGGAATAATCCCTGCAGCCGATTCCAGGAACTGCCTTTTCAGACAGGGCAAAATCATAGACAGGTGCATCATCCGCTGTCAGACCCAGGAAGCAATCATCAAGCCCTTCCAGAAGTTTGACCTCATCTCCATAAGCATGGTCCATCAAGTATTCAAGAGCTGTCTGTTCTTCATAATCCTTCGGGTAAAAGATAACAGGTGCCGTGCTTCCAAAGTAGGGAACCGCCCGGATGGTATTGTAGTCAATCCACTCCATAGCCTCGATGTCATCCTCAAACCCTTCCTTTTCTACCAGCCACTGCACCATCAGGTCGTAGTCGTAGACAGCACGCTTATCAGTCGTTACACCAACCAGCGCATCATCGTAGGAATAATCAGAAAGGAACATCGTCCCCTCATATCCGTTTTTTAATAGTTTTTCTTCTGCGTTCATGCTCTCCTCCAATCAAAAAGGAGAGCTCTCCCGTCACTCTCCCGATATCTTTCTTACTTGGTCTTCACCATAAATGACATTCAGATGACTGCCGTTGTCCCAGGCAACCATGATGCTGCCGGTATCATCAACACAAAGGACGGTGCCTTTTGTGCCAATCGGCGGAGCCTGTACATCGTCCATCTTCTCAAGTTCAATGCGGGTGCCCTTTGGATAGCGCATCCTCATTTCTTCGACCTGTCTTAAACTTGGAAACTTCATCTTATGCTTCCTCCTTCTTTATCTTGAAGGCAGCAGAGCCTTCGAGGTTTTCAAGAAGAATCTTACGGGTCAGCTTGTACTCATCGCCAATGAACCCAAGACGAAGAAGGAAACATCTGAATGCGTACTTCTCGTTCTCGACCGTTCTTTCCTTGCCCAGGATTCTCTTTTGCTCCCTTGCCATCTTTGTGATGGCTGTGATGAACTGCGTGTAGGCATTGAAGTGGTCGCTGTCAATAAGCTCGAACCATGGGAAGCTTACCTTCTCATCGTCAACCACAATCTCAAGGCTCTCGGCTTTGAATGCCTTTTTCATAAGGGATCCTTTTCCTTCCACCAGGTACTTCAGATTTTCCAGGGTACGCTCATCGTACATGGACTTGGGGAAGCTGATGCAGAGTCTGTTGGCTTCCGCTTCTTCTTCCATTTCCTCTTCGATCAGCACTTCCTCTTCTTCGACTTCTTCATCCTCGGTAGTGGTGAATCCCTCAGCCTTGATGGCTTCAAGAAGTCCAGCTGTTCTTTCATCATCCTCGTCCCAGGAAAGCGAACCGTCTTTATTCACAGTGTAGTTTCCGATGCTGTACGCAAAGCTTGGTGCACCCAGGTATCTGGATTCAACTCCAAGGTGTGAGCTTATAAGCTTCACCAGTTTTTTCCTTGTGTCTCCACTTACATTAAAATGTTTAATCATAAGAATTTAACCTCCTTCATTGGCAGTTACATATTCCCTCTGGTGTGCCTTAATAGCAAGTCAATAAGAGCACATATAACCACCAATCTTTGGAGAAAACAATCGTGCTATTTTAACGCCTCAAGGAGTATGTCGAGCTTTTCTCTGTACACCTCCACTTGGTGAAGATAGAGAGGAATCTGATTCTCCCCATAATCCAGATACAGGTCGGCGTCATCAGCCGATATGCTGTATCTGCCATCCTTATACTCCCAGCTTAATGCCGGAAGCTCTGGATGCTTGGGAAGTTCAGGTACCATACCAATTACGATGGACTTGTATTCATCGGAAGTTTCACTTCCTGTCTGACAACCGGTTGAGACGATCAAGACGCTCATCAGGACCACTAGGGGCAGGAACACTCTCAGGCTCCTTCTTCTTTTCGATGGTTCTGATATCTTCCTGGACGCTCTCCAGCTTTTCCATTTGTGTTTCATAGCTTTTAGCCTTTGCAGCGTTATCCGCTGCCTTCTTCTTTTCACTCTTCAGTCTTGAAGAAAGAAAAGAGATCACTGCGATGAAAAATGCCGCCAAAGCGGATGCCCCGGCAGCAATGTACTTAGTGAACTTGTTTTCCATTCACTTTTCTCCATATATACAATCCAGGCCCTCCCGTAAAGGAGATAGAACCAGGAGGGCCCAGGTTGCAGCTTAGTCAGTGTCTACTTCAATCACAACATCTGAGTAGTTTATTCTCTTGCCATCCCTGATACAGTAGACATCATCAGGACTACCGCCATCCTCAACATAACGTCTAAGGATTACGGATGCATATTTCTCATCCAATTCCATCATGTAGCAGATTCGATTGGTCTGCTCACACGCCATCATCGTGGATCCAGAACCACCAAACGTATCGATAACGATTCCATTTGCCTGACTTGAGTTCTGAATAGGATATCCAAGAAGGTCAAGCGGCTTGGAGGTCGGGTGATTCTTGTTTCTCTTTGGCTTGTCGAAGTTCCAGATGGTAGTCTGTTTCCTGTCGGAGTACCACGGATGGTTTCCGTTTTGTAAGAATCCATATAACACTGGCTCATGTTGCCATTGGTAATCGCTTCTTCCAAGTACCAGGGAATTCTTCACCCAGATGCAGCATCCAGCCAAATGGAACCCAGCATCGATGAAGGCTTTTCTGAAGTTGAGTCCTTCTGTATCGGCATGGAAGACATATGCAGCTCCACCTTTTGTAAGGTTGTCCGCCATGTTCTTGAATGCCTGAAGCAGGAACTGGTAGAACTCATCACCTTTGAGCGAATCATTCTGAATGGACAGACCATCGGAACTACGGAATGAAACTCCATAAGGGGGATCGGTAACGATGATGTTGGCCTTCTTTCCATCCATCAGCTTTGCAACATCCTCTGCACTTGTGGCATCACCACACATCAGGCGGTGTCTTCCAACAGTCCAGATGTCACCCTTCTTTACAAACGCAGCCTTCTCAAGCGCTGCATCCAAATCGAAGTCGTCATCCTCTACGTGTTCATCAGTCTTGAACAGATCTGCCAGTTCCTTATCATCGAAACCTGTCATTGAAAGGTCAAAGGCCATATCCTGTAGTGCTTCAAGTTCAACCCTCAGCATTTCTTCATCCCAACCGGCATCCATAGCCATACGGTTGTCCGCCAGGATGTAGGCTTTCTTCTGAGCTTCTGTCAGGTAGTCCACATAGACACATGGAACTTCCTTGATACCCTCTGCCTGTGCAGCCATCACTCTTCCATGACCCGCCACAATGTTGAACTTATCGTCAATGATGACCGGATTGATGAATCCAAATTCACGAAGCGAAGCACGCAGCTTGTTAATCTGTTCTGGCGAGTGGGTACGGGCATTGTTTACATACGGTATGAGCTTATCAATGTCGACAAGCTCCATCTTGGTAGTCGTCTGCATTATACAAGCCCCCATTCAGCGAACTTCTCAAAGCCACCCTTCTCCTGAATGTATTTCCTGGCAATCTCCACGATTTCCTCATATGGCAAACCATCTACATACTCATCACCAATCGCACAGGAAAGTTCAATCACTTCTCCGGTTTTCTTGGCTCTTAAGAATGCGTAGATATTCACGGACACATCGGCCTTGGATAGATCCTTGCCGTGTAATCCTCCGCCAGTTACACTCTGTGCCATATCAGACCCAAGCTTTCTGTTGGTAGC
This sequence comes from Candidatus Cloacimonadota bacterium, assembly GCA_023230175.1. GTDB lineage: Bacteria > Cloacimonadota > Cloacimonadia > Cloacimonadales > WRIO01 > JALNXV01. Next base: position 1,350 of record JALNXV010000083.1, on the reverse strand, counting down.
GCCGGTATCTACATCAGGACCGCCAGACCAATCACCAAGCGGATTCACGATGGCTCCAGGGTATGCTTCCCTCAAGGCATCGCCATCAGCCATGGACTGACAGATGATGAGCTTCTCGCCATCCAGGATGTACTTTCCATCGAACGGATAGGAAGTGTATATTTCCCGCGCAATATTTGAAAGTGTAGATTCTTCAGAAGTCACAGGTACACCTTTAAAGATACCGTTATCTCCACAGCGGATTTTTCCGTTCTGGTTATCGGCGAGATGTACATCCTGCTCCACCTGCATGATTTCAGCGATGACTTCGTCACCTGCGATACGTGCAATGGCAGATTCAATATCACTCTCATTCAAATACACACTTGTCTCAATGATGACATGGCAGATTCCATGTCCCAGCAGCACTTCAACTGCAATCTTTGGATTCTCTTCAACCTGATATGCCAGGTCCACGATGGCTCCGGCAATGCGATCACACAATTTATCGGGATGATTCGGATTTACTTTCTCAAACATTATCGTTTCCTCCTTCTCTAGCTTCTGGACCTCAAGAGCATTTCCATCTCGTCGTTTGGGGTTGCGCCAGAGAAGTCCTTGGTGCAGTTCTCCTTCACGACCTGGAATATGAGGTTCCATGCCAGCGTTGCCTGTTTCTCAAATGTGGTCGCCATGGCAACATATGGTGACTGCATTGGTGAACCCGTAGTCGGGTGTTTTGACAAAAAGCCAAACTGCGAGATGGCTTCCTGGCATTGAATGTAACGTGCCTGGGCCATTGCATAGTGTTCTATCATCTGCGGGCTTACTATCGTTTCGCACCCCAGCTTCTTGAGCCAGGTCCACACTTCCTTGTAGATATCTTCCGCGAGGAACTTCTCACCATTCCTCTGTTCGGACTTCATGTATTCCTTGACCGGAGGCATATCGACACCCTCCAGTTCTGCCGCTCCGAGCGCCTCGGGGATATCTAGCACTTCCAGCGGTCTGTGCCCTGGATTTCCGGCATCAGCCTTCTCCAGCACACCTTTCTTTGGCCTTCAATCCCTCCTTCCCCTATTACCCTGTTAATTTTGCGGTTTGTGCACGCGTGACCCCGCCACCGGTCCCCAGCAGAAGGGTCCGTAGAGATTTTGACCGCCCCTAGGGGTCAGTGGTTGTGCCATCTGTCGCCACGCTCTGCATGGATGCGGGAGTGACATGACTTGCACAGTGCTATGAGGTTGTCCCTTGCGTGGGTTCCGCCTTCCGACAACGGCAGCTTGTGGTGTACTTCCTCGACCGGCACATACTTTCCCTCAAGCATGCACAACTCGCAGAACGGATGGCTCCTCACATAGCTGTCACGAA
>JALNXV010000082.1 GCA_023230175.1 Candidatus Cloacimonadota bacterium | reverse complement strand
GCTGCACTTCCGTTGAGTAAATCATTTTACCCTCCTATGAATACATTGATAACAATAACTGACTAGGCGATAATGCCCTTACATATATTCATACCCCGATTAGCCTCATTCTGGCAACCCGCCCGCCCCTGTTTCCTTGAAAATCTTCCCCCGCAGGCCGTCTGCTGGGGCAATCCCTGCACTATCCTGAATGTTCAAGTCTCTGTGCCTGGCCAAACCCAGCTTCTTCCCTGCCAATGAACCTAGATGCAAAAGTGCAAAGGAAGATTACAGAGCATACTTCTATTGCGTTCTCAATCAAACGAAGAGGTGAGAACCTTAACTCTCGTTGGTAGAAGCAAACGATTCGTTGAACAGGATCATTGCATCTGGACACAGATGGTCGGCAATGGAGAATAACGGTGCAAGCCACCAATGACGCCAAAATCCTTTGTATTCCTTCTGCCGCAGGACATAGCCCTTGCCTGTGAGGTTGTCTAAAAAGCCAGAGCTTATCAAGGTTCCCGAGCCAGTGCCAAGCTCCGAAAGAAGATTACGAGCCGAAGCAAAGTACTCGTCGGAAAGCACTTTCTCCAGCAAGGCGAAGAATGAAAGAAAGCCTTCCGATTTGAAATGACTGAAGCTTTCGCCTGTTCTTCTGATTGCGATTCAGATCGGAAAGCAATTTGTATTTGATAAAAATCTGGAAAAGCTGTGCCACCACCCAGTAGGAAACAGCATGCTGAATACTGTTCTAAAGATTCATTTCCGCTACAGCCACCGCTCTTGAAGTCCTCAGCACTGCTACCGTTCCAGAGCAATCCGATGGAGAGCTTCCTTTCCATTACTAAGGGTATTTAAAACAACGATAAGTGTAAATGAAAGAAGTTCCGGATCAGTTTTTGGAGATTTGGAAATAATTGTTACAATGACAATATACGTCATACTAGCATGCTACAATAATTAAATAAACACGAAATACCAAAACCGTGGTAGAATTGTCGGAGAATAAAATGGAAACAGCCAAGGATAGATCATCAGATTTCTCTTCTCTTGCAAAGCTTCATCAATCGGGACCAGATTGGGAAGCAGGAATTTCCGTCTTTTCTCATTGTTTTCTCACAGGTCTGGTTGCAAGAGGATTGTTGTCACGGATGCCTTCGTCAGAATCCAAGCTATTTGGAATGATGTGCTTTCTATACCACTGGAAAAATTCTTCTCCCCGGCATTCTGGCAGCAACTCATCCTTGTTGTCAGAAGGGACGCTGACTTCCGGCATCGAAATGTATTCAATGCTTGCTCTCTTGAGCATTTTCATAAGAGAATCCTTCACAACCTCAGCAACCAACCAAAGAAAAATCAAGGAAAGAAAAAAAACGTGGAGTTTGCCAGAGCCTTCCGATTTACTTTTCCAGATTATTGGAACTGGGTTCTTTGTTATTTTTTGCAACTCGGAAATTACTGCGCAGAAAGAGAGGAACTTGATTTTTCGAGGCTTTAAAAAAGCAGAAATACGTTTCTTCATAGATAAAAACTGTTGAGCTATGAAAAATGTCTGCTATAATCCAGTTAATGATAGAAAACACCAATCGTGGAATTTGGCCAAAAAAAAAGCACCCTAGAGTGCTTTTCCCGACTTCGGGGTCTTTTCAGACGATTTGAACATGTTTTTATTTGGACATGTTATGTTACGACACTATTCTAAGTTAGGAATGGGAGGGAAGTCAAGTGAATAGTTCAGATGCAAAGGATTACTTTCTGGGATTGGACTGTGGAACAGAGTCTGTTGGTTGGGCTGTAACGGATTTAGAATACAACGTTCTTAAATTCCATAACAAATACATGTGGGGTTCTCATTTGTTTTCAGAAGCTCATACTGCTCAAGACAGAAGAGTGAACCGTTGCGCCAGAAGAAGGCTGGAAAGACGAAAGCAAAGGATTCTTTGGGCACAAGAGCTTTTTGCTAAAGAGATTGCAAAGGTCGATCATGACTTCTTTATTCGATTGAAGGAAAGTGCATATTTGTCAGATGATAAGCATTACGTGCAAAAGAATTCCCTATTTAACGATGTGGGATTCAACGACAAGGATTTCTTCAAAAAATACCCTACGATTTACCATCTCAGGCTTGCATTGATGAACGGAACAGCAGAACCTGACATTAGACTAGTATATCTTGCAGTTCATCATATTCTCAAGAACAGGGGACACTTTCTATTTACAATGGGTGACGACTTCAGCTCGGTAATGGACTTGTCCGCCGTTCTGGATTCATTTTCTTCTGCTTTTAGAAGTGTTTTTGAGGGTGGAGATATGAATTGTTCAAAAGTCAAAGATACTGAGATGGCACTTCAGAAGACAAAACGTTCAGAAAAGGCAGATCTTCTCAATCAGGCTTTCACATGCCATGATGACAAACTCAAGAAAATGGTTATCAAGATGATGGTAGGCTACAAAGTGGCACCCGCAACCCTTTTCTGCAATGAAGATTACAAGGAACTTCCAGCAGTCGAATTTACTAAAACGTCTTTTGAAGAAATTGACTTGCCGATTTTGGAAAGCGGACTCTCTGAAGATGAATTCAGTTTTGTTTTATATACGAAGTCATTGTTTGATTGGTCAATGCTAGCGAGGGTCCTTGCGGGACAGACTTCTCTTTCTGCTGGCAAGGTCAATTTATTCAATGAAAACCACAAAGACCTCATTGTTCTCAAGCGAGCTCTGAAGAAAAACTGCAGTAAAACCGACTATCATGATTTCTTCCATAAGGACAACAAAAAGAATGGAAATTACTCGAACTACATCGGCGAGATTAATAACAACAAGAAACATAAGGCCGTAAAAAGGTGTTCAACAGAGTTGTTCTATAAAAGAATTAATTCTCTGATAGAGAAAGCGCCTGAGTCTGATTCAGACATCAAGTACATAAAGGATAAAATCGAGAACGGAACTTTCCTAAATCTTCTGGTTTCTTTCAGAAACGGTGTTGTACCATATCAAGTCAATTTGATGGAACTTAAACTTATTCTAAAGAAAGCTTCACACTGCTTTCCTTTCTTGAATGAGAAAGATGATTCTGGTTTATCTGTAACGGAGAAACTCGTTGATATCCTAAAATTCAGAATTCCATATTATGTTGGTCCGCTTGGATTCAATTCAAACAACAGTACTAGAAATCATTGGATTGAAAGAAAATGGAATGAAAAGATTACCCCTTGGAACTTCTCAGATGTTGTTGATGAAGAATCCTCTGCAGAAGCATTTATTAAAAGAATGACCAATAAATGCGTCTACATGCCAGAAGAGGACGTTATTCCAAAGAATTCACTTCTGTATTCTAAGTTCATGGTTTTGAATGAGATTAACAATCTCAAAGTAAATGGTTTGAAGATAACGGTTGTGCAGAAACAAGGCATTTACAACGATTTATTCAAAGGAAGGGATCACGTTACTCAAAAGCAAATAATCACATATATGTATGCTCAGGGATGGTATCCTAAAAAACAGAAACTGATTATATCAGGAATCGATGGCAATCCCAAGTCATCTCTAGCCTCTTACCGTGTTTTCAAAACGTACATTGATTCAAAAAGGTTGAGTTGGTCTGACTGCGAGAAAATAATCTACTTCATTACCGTTTTCCCAGAAGGAGGAAAGGTACTTCATTCGAGGCTGAACAATGAGTTTGGTGCTAAACTTGCAGAAGATGACATCAGTAGAATTGAGACACTCAATTTTTCAGGATGGGGAACTATGTCAGAGAAGTTCCTCGCAAAGCTTGAAGGCTTCAGCAAAGAAACAGGTGAGGTGCGAAGCATCATATCCACTCTATGGGAGACAAATGATAATCTAATGGAAATACTAAGTTCAAAATACTCCTTTCGTGAGGAATTGAACAATAAGCCGGCAATTGGAAAGCTTTCATATGAGGTTGTTGATGACCTGTTTGTTTCTCCTTCTGTAAAAAGGCAGATATGGCAGACGTTGAAAATAGTCCAAGAAGTTCATAAGGTCATGGGACATGCGCCAAAAAAGGTCTTCATCGAAGTAACACGAAACAGTGGAAAAAAGAAAAGGACTGTTTCAAGGAAAGATGACTTACTGGAAAAATATCACAACTTGTCCAAAGATGATAAGCAACTGATTCTTTCTCTTGGTGGAGATAATGCTGACAAGGTCAAAATGTCCTTAGAGAAACAGAGCCAGGAAATAATTACCAAACGTGACAGGTTGTATTTGTACTACTCGCAGATGGGCCGTTGTATGTACTCTGGAGAACCAATTGACCTTGAAAATCTTGGTAATGCAACACTATATGACATAGATCATATTTTTCCGTATTCGAAATCCGGTGATGATTCTTTGACCAACAAGGTTCTTGTTAAGAGTGCTCTCAACAGAGAAAAATCCCAAGATTATCCCATCCAAGATGGCATAAGGTCAAGGATGGAATCATTCTGGTCTATGCTGAAGAAGACAAATCTAATAAATTCTGAGAAATATGAGAGGTTGATCCGGCCAACACAATTGACGGATAAGGATCTTGAGGGATTTGTTAATAGACAATTAGTTGAAACCAGTCAGTCAACAAAGGCAACTGCGGAAATTCTCCGCAGATACTATGGAGATGAATCAAAGATTGTTTATTCCAAAGCATCAAAGGTTTCGGATTTTCGTAAAGAGTTTGAAATATGGAAATGCCGCGCAATCAACAATCTTCATCACGCAAAAGATGCTTATCTCAACATTGTTGTTGGTAATATCATTGATTCCAAGTATTCATGTTTCCCTCTCCGAAGTAGTTTTTCTGCAGAAAACAATCTCTCGAAACCCTTTGATTATGATGTTCCTTCCGCTTCCTGGAAGGCTCATAAAAACGGAACAATCCAAACAGTTTATTCATTTGTTACAAATGAGAAGATGGAAAAAACAATTCTCTGTACAGTACAACCAATAACGGGAAAAGGACCGTTATTTGATCTTCAAATCAGAAACGACAAAGAAGAAATGTTACCTGTAAAATCAAGTGATCCAATCCTTGCAGGCAGACTTGAAAAGACTAAGGACGAAAAAGCAGAATTGCAAGCGTGGACAAAACAGTATGGAGGGTATAACAGTCTTTCTACCAGCCATTTTGCTCTTGTAAAATCTTTCGAGAAAAGCAAGCCTTGTGTTTCAATTATCCCGATTAGCATTGTTGACAAAGATAAGTATTCAACCGATGGAGCTCTACTTGATTATTGCCGAATTGAGTTGAAGTTGATAAACCCAGAAGTAATTAGGTTGAAGGTTCATATAAATGCACTTTTCAGAATCAATAAATACCCATTGAGAATTAAAGGAAAATCAAATGGCGGAAAGGTTATTACAATGGATTCTGGACTTCCACTGATTCTTGCCAATGCTGATGTCTACAAGTACAAAAAAGTAGAGAAAGTCCTTGAAAAACTGGCAAATGATAAATCTTACATTATTACCGAAGAATACGATTGTATATCAAAAGAGAGCAACGAAAAATTGTTCAGTGAACTCATGAAGAGACTTGAATGCAATATCTATAAGCAACGGTTAGGAAACCAAACAAAAATATTGAGAGACAAATCGGCAATTTTTGACAAATTGTCGATTGAGAATCAGTGCCGTTTACTATACTCCATTGTTCAGTATTTTGGAATGGGAAATGGACAGTGTGATTTATCCCTTATTGAAGGATCAAAGCAAGCAGGAACGATTACTTGTGGAGCAAAAATAATGATTCTTGAAAAAAGTGTTGAGATTGTGGATCAGAGTGTTACAGGATTATTTGAGAAAGTCCATAGAATGGTTTGAAACTGCTTATGAGTTGGCGGGTTGTTATAGTTAGTTCAAGAGCGAAGATAGAATTGAAGCTTAATTATCTAGTAATCAGAGCCGAGGAAACAAAGCGTATCTTCATTGAAGAAATATCTGTTCTTATCATAGAAAACACAGGTTGCGCTGTAACTGTTTCACTTCTAGAAGCTTTATGGAAGAAAAAAATTGCTATCATTTTCTGTGATGGGAAACGGCTCCCAGGAGCCCAGTTGCTGCAACTGTATGGCAGTTATGATACGAGTACAAAAATACTAATACAGACACATTGGTCTCAGGAAGCAAAAGCTAATGTCTGGAGAGAGATAGTAAGAGAAAAGATTTTTAATCAATCGGCCTGTCTTCGCCGAATAGATGCGGTTGTTAGTGATCAAGTCTATTCTTATGCACTGAGAGTCCTTCCAGGTGATGAAACAAACAGAGAGGGGCATGCAGCAAAAGTTTATTTTAATACTCTGTTTAGTGATTCTTTCTCTAGATCTGAGCCATGCTTGACTAATTCATGTCTCGATTATGGTTATGCCATATTGCTTTCTGCTTTTGCACGGACGGTTGTTGCAAACGGCTACATAACTCAATTAGGAATATTTCATAGGAATACGTTTAACGAATATAATCTGGCTTGTGATTTAATGGAACCGTTCAGGCCGATTGTTGATCACTGCGTGCTTGGTTTTTCTATCGATGACTATGAGTTATCAAAAGAACAGAAACTCATGCTGGCTAGCATTCTTACAAGTGATGTCTCTATCGATGAATCTCGCCACACGGTTTTGGATGCCATTTCCATCTATGTAAAAAGTGTCTTAGAGGCTTTAGAAGCAAATGATGTGTCACGAATTAAGTTTTATAGGTATGAGTTTTAGGTATATGAGAGTAGTTGTTTTCTTTGATCTCCCGGTTTTGACTGTTGATGACAAACGAGAGTATAGAAGATTTCGCAAGTATCTTGTAAAACAGGGTTTTGTAATGATTCAGGAATCAGTTTATTCAAAACTGACATTAAATGGAATAGCCGCCAAGACTATAGAACAGAATGTTCAAAAAATTGCTCCTCCGAACGGGCTAGTTGAACTGTTAAAGGTTACAGAAAAGCAATTTGCAAATATTCGTTACATTACTGGAAAAAATAACTCGGAATATATCACATCAACTGAAAGAGTGGTTGTGGTATGAAATTAAAGCATTATGAATGGGAACATGAAATCACAATAGGAGATGGGCAAACGTCAATAATTGCGATTGAAGACCCAGATATCTTTAGACAGTATGTGAAGGATCTGTTTTTGCAGATAAGTGGTTTCGATGGTCCTTTTGTATTATCTGATGGAATCTCAGAAAAGAACATCAAAGACTCAATGGTTTTTATTACCAATCCACTCTCTATCGAAGCTGAAGATAGACGTATAAAAACCAAACTAGCTTCCATGCTGAAAGATCTGATTCAGTCTGAAGACATGTTGCAAGATGAAATGATGCTAAGAAATGCATTTGAATTTTTTAAGGCAAAAATACAGGAAAATCTTCCCTACAAAATTACTTTTGCAGATTACGATGCAGGTTCTTTGGTCAAATTCCTGGATTTCTCAGTTGAAACAGAGTTTGAATCAGATATGGAAAAATTGCTTGAGTATCTGAATCTCATGAACGATATTTGTCAAATAGGGTGCTTTGTTTTTATTAATCTCCTGAGCTTTTTCAATCATGAAGACCTAATTACTTTTTTTTCCGAATGCCAATCACTTAAGCACTCGTTAATCCTTATAGAAAACCATAATCCTGATAACAATTTTCTTACTGCCAAACACATTGTAATTGATAGAGACAAATGTGAGCTTTTTTGATACAATTGTCTTGTATATTTTCCCAAATCTCAAAAACAGATTGATTGCTGAGGTTTGGGAGTTATGTTACATCTGAGGAAACTCAAACTGTCTGGGTCAATCATATCCTCTGTTGGGAGTTTGGGAGTTATGTTACATCTGAGGAAACTCAAACATGAGGTAGTAGCTCATAGCCAAGAAGTTGGTTTGGGAGTTATGTTACATCTGAGGAAACTCAAACAAAGAAAAAGGTTGAAGTGAAAGACCTGGAGTTTGGGAGTTATGTTACATCTGAGGAAACTCAAACTTACGGTTGCAGAAGTACTACAGTTCCAGTGTTTGGGAGTTATGTTACATCTGAGGAAACTCAAACTTGAAGAGAATATTCAATACAAATAAATTAGTTTGGGAGTTATGTTACATCTGAGGAAACTCAAACTAGGCTCAGGCTTCTTATAGAGTATACGATGTTTGGGAGTTATGTTACATCTGAGGAAACTCAAACAAGAAACAATCGTTACAAGATGCAAGCTAGGTTTGGGAGTTATGTTACATCTGAGGAAACTCAAACTCAGTACGTATAAATTAAAGCTTAGGAGGCGTTTGGGAGTTATGTTACATCTGAGGAAACTCAAACCAACGCACAGGCAAGTGCTGGTACACTGAGTTTGGGAGTTATGTTACATCTGAGGAAACTCAAACAAACTCTCAAAGAAAGAATTCAAGATGCCTGTTTGGGAGTTATGTTACATCTGAGGAAACTCAAACGTAGCTAAGATGGTTTACGACCTCACCAACGTTTGGGAGTTATGTTACATCTGAGGAAACTCAAACTATTACGCTAGTGAGATTGAACCCAACGCAGTTTGGGAGTTATGTTACATCTGAGGAAACTCAAACTTCATCAATTTTCCCGTCAGCCTTAAGATTGTTTGGGAGTTATGTTACATCTGAGGAAACTCAAACAAGAATGGCTTCAGGGATAGAGGAATTGCTGTTTGGGAGTTATGTTACATCTGAGGAAACTCAAACGAAGATTGCCTGTTCCCGAACCCGAAGTATGTTTGGGAGTTATGTTACATCTGAGGAAACTCAAACATAAGCAGTGTTACCTATGTAGTAGTAGTCGTTTGGGAGTTATGTTACATCTGAGGAAACTCAAACTGAGGAGTGTTAAAGAATGACATTACAAGAGTTTGGGAGTTATGTTACATCTGAGGAAACTCAAACAGGCAAGAGAGGCTATAAGGGAATGGGACTGTTTGGGAGTTATGTTACATCTGAGGAAACTCAAACATGACCGAAGCCGAGAGACTTGAGGCAGAAGTTTGGGAGTTATGTTACATCTGAGGAAACTCAAACGTAAAGCTCGTGCTTACCCTTGTACCACTCGTTTGGGAGTTATGTTACATCTGAGGAAACTCAAACCAATATTCACCGACCACATTGAGACAGGTTGTTTGGGAGTTATGTTACATCTGAGGAAACTCAAACGTCCATGATCTGCTTCACAAGGCTCAGCGAGTTTGGGAGTTATGTTACATCTGAGGAAACTCAAACAGCGACATTCACGAAATGGCTAGGCAACCCGTTTGGGAGTTATGTTACATCTGAGGAAACTCAAACGAAGGCATCGCACAGATCGTCGAATCCCGCGTTTGGGAGTTATGTTACATCTGAGGAAACTCAAACCGAAAGCGGAGAGATGCCGTTATCAAAGTGGTTTGGGAGTTATGTTACATCTGAGGAAACTCAAACAACGATGTAACAGAATCATCGTTACAATGTGTTTGGGAGTTATGTTACATCTGAGGAAACTCAAACAAATTTCTTTCAGATTTGGTTGGATTTTCTGTTTGGGAGTTATGTTACATCTGAGGAAACTCAAACCGTTTCAGTAGTCACTACTTCATAGCCATGGTTTGGGAGTTATGTTACATCTGAGGAAACTCAAACAGGCAGCTCCAGCACTCGATCAAGACCTCGGTTTGGGAGTTATGTTACATCTGAGGAAACTCAAACATCCGGAAGCACCTCTTTTCCAACTTCATAGTTTGGGAGTTATGTTACATCTGAGGAAACTCAAACAATCCGGTCTTCTTCATTCATCGTCGAATCGTTTGGGAGTTATGTTACATCTGAGGAAACTCAAACTCTCAATGTAGTTGGTGAATACTGCCATCGGTTTGGGAGTTATGTTACATCTGAGGAAACTCAAACCTAGATGCATTGGCAATACTTGCACTCAGTGTTTGGGAGTTATGTTACATCTGAGGAAACTCAAACAGCAAGGCCATACGGTAACGTAGAAGGTGAGTTTGGGAGTTATGTTACATCTGAGGAAACTCAAACTCTCCTAATGATATTGAACTATCGCCTATAGTTTGGGAGTTATGTTACATCTGAGGAAACTCAAACGATAGTGTTGCCGTAGAGCTTTTCAAAGGTGTTTGGGAGTTATGTTACATCTGAGGAAACTCAAACTGCGTTCTTCCTCTTGAGCGATAGCGATACGTTTGGGAGTTATGTTACATCTGAGGAAACTCAAACGTCCCTGTTCCAAGAATGATTCCGGACAGTGTTTGGGAGTTATGTTACATCTGAGGAAACTCAAACAACAGAAGTCCTGTACGAATTGATATCAATGTTTGGGAGTTATGTTACATCTGAGGAAACTCAAACCAAAATAGTCAATATAGTGTATATTACTTAGTTTGGGAGTTATGTTACATCTGAGGAAACTCAAACATCATATACTACAGATATAAAACATACAGAGTTTGGGAGTTATGTTACATCTGAGGAAACTCAAACGCGGAAGCAGACAGACGTCTTGCTGGGATGGTTTGGGAGTTATGTTACATCTGAGGAAACTCAAACGTGTTGTCGATTGCTTCATCAGTCACAACGGTTTGGGAGTTATGTTACATCTGAGGAAACTCAAACAGTGGCGAAAGTAGTTAAGTTGAAGATTGAGTTTGGGAGTTATGTTACATCTGAGGAAACTCAAACAAGTAGGTAAAGAAAACTTATTCTTCTTTCGTTTGGGAGTTATGTTACATCTGAGGAAACTCAAACGATCCGGCTGACTGGGAAACAGACTGGCTCGTTTGGGAGTTATGTTACATCTGAGGAAACTCAAACTTGCTCACGGCAGCTATAGGCTTCGTCTGGGTTTGGGAGTTATGTTACATCTGAGGAAACTCAAACCAGCGCTGGTGCTTTAACCTTTACAATTGTGTTTGGGAGTTATGTTACATCTGAGGAAACTCAAACCTCGCCGACGATCGTATCGACGGCTCCGTCGTTTGGGAGTTATGTTACATCTGAGGAAACTCAAACTTATTTTTTTGAAAATAATGAATAATTTCTGTTTGGGAGTTATGTTACATCTGAGGAAACTCAAACTGTTGGGAGCAGGAATCATGCGGAACTGTAGTTTGGGAGTTATGTTACATCTGAGGAAACTCAAACTACATGCAGGTAGGCAAGACTGAGAGCTGCGTTTGGGAGTTATGTTACATCTGAGGAAACTCAAACAAGACCATCAAGACAGTCCAGACCATCCAGGTTTGGGAGTTATGTTACATCTGAGGAAACTCAAACTTAGAAAACTAAGTGGAGGAATAATGGACTAGTTTGGGAGTTATGTTACATCTGAGGAAACTCAAACCATTCACATGAGGAACAAAGGCATTATCATGTTTGGGAGTTATGTTACATTAAAAGTTCATTAAATTTTTGAACTATATAAATCAGGAATAATATGCCTGAATTATGTTTTTAAAGGATAAAATAGATGGACCAGATGAAAATTCTGGTCTTTTTCTATTTCAATGGACAAGAA
>JALNXV010000081.1 GCA_023230175.1 Candidatus Cloacimonadota bacterium | reverse complement strand
GGAAGCTTGTTGAACAATAATTGGAATTATTCAATAGTCTCTCTAAGCTCTACATCCGGAGTAAATAGATTAGTTGATGTTTTTATGTTGAAATATTATGATGCAAGCAGGGATGCTCGAACAACAAAAAATATACACAAATCCAACGTCAAAAATACAAGTGACCTCCAAGATGCTTTTTTCCATCTTGGAGGTCACCTGTTGATTTGTTGTAATCAAGCAATATTTAGCAAATAAAATTATAAATATATTGACTAAATAAAAATGTTTTTTATTTTTGCTTTAAAGGATTTCAAATGCAGTTAATACTATTATATCTCAAAAAATTTTTTATATCGAAACGGCGTGAATGGTTAAGATTTGACGCAATTTTTATGTATTTAGGTATAATCATATCAGTTGCTGCATTAACAACAACTTTTATAATATTTGAAGGTTATGAGACAACATTAAAAAAGACTATTTTAGGGTTTAACTCACATATTTATTTTTTTAAACCCGGGGCGTACGATTTAGATCAAAATGACTATTCACTTATATCAAAATTTCTAAGTTCTAAAGAAGAAGTAGAAATTTTCACTCCAATACTTACCGGACAAATAATCACAAGTACCCCTTCAAGAGTTAAAGGCAGTATTTTTAAAAGTATTGATTGGAGAAATTTAAATCAGGCTTCTATATATCACGAGGCTGTAAAGCAAGGCACTTGGAAATTAGAAAAAACCGAAGATATTGTGATAGGGAAATATCTATCAAAGATGCTTAACGTCAACATCTCTGATACTATACAAGTAATGAACACAAGTTCTGCTCATATAGGGATTTCCGGTATTTCATACAGGAGTAAGAAATTAGTCATAGTCGGTATATTTGATTCCGGTATGTATGAGTATGATAGTAGATATATCTTTATGAATGAAGAAACTGCAAGATATTTTGAAACAGGAGAATCAAACTCAAATCTTTCATATAACAATAAAAATCAACAAGTTAAAACTTACACACTCATTGAAGTAAAACTTAAAGATGAATACATTGACCAAGCAGCAGAACTTGCGATAAAATGGGATAATGAGTTAAAAAATGATTATCAAATTTCTTCATGGATGCACTTTAACGGCAATTTATTTTCATTACTTACATTAGAAAAATGGGCATTAACTATCATTATTTCTTTTTTAATTATCGTAGCAGGTTTTAATGTAATAACAACCACATACGCATCAATTCAAGACAAGCGTAAAGAATTAGGTTTATTAAAGACAATCGGACTTACAGGCAACAAGATAGCCGCAATATTTATGACTCAAATTTGTCTAATATCTACATTTTGCATTATTTTTGGAATTTTATCAGGTATAGCAATCGGATATCTTGTTAGTTATCAATCAATAATTTCATTGAAAGGCGAGGTATATCTTTTAGACAAGATATATATACACGTAGATTTTGTAAAAATGATATTGATATTTTTAATAGCCTTCACAATTACCGGATTTGCAGCACTAATACCTTTAAAGCAAATAAGTAAAATGCGTGAAATTGACATACTAAGATACAGAAAGTGAGACATTAATGAAATCAATTTTCAGATTAGAAAATATTTCAAAATCATATACAGATAAAACATATATAATCAAAATAATTGAAAACTTATTTTTTGAAATCAACTCCGGAGATATGTTAGCTATAACAGGTCCTTCAGGAAGCGGTAAAAGCACTTTACTACACATAATGGGATTACTTGATAACGCTGACACCGGCAAATTATTTTTCAATGAACGAGAGATATCTGTTAATGACAAAAATATCGAATTATTTAGAAATAATCACATAGGATTTGTATTTCAATTTCATTACCTTTTATCAGACTTTAATGCGTTGGAAAATGTTGCTTTACCTGCAGTAATTGCCGGTAAAAGCTGGCATGATGCCAAGAAAAAAGCATCAGAATTACTTTATGAACTGGATATGAAAAAAAGATTTAATCATTATCCAAACCAACTTTCCGGCGGGGAACAACAAAGAATCGCCATCGCTCGAGCCCTCATAAATCAACCTGAATTAATCATTGCTGATGAACCAACAGGAAATTTAGATAAACAACACTCAGAAGAAATCGTTCATATATTTGAAAAACTCAATCAAGAACACAATCAAACTTTGATAATTGCAACTCACGATTTGGAAATTGCTCAAAAAATGCCCTTGCATTATCATTTAGAAAATAAAACTTTAACTACAATTAAAAAAAATGACAACTAAGCTTATAAATAATAAACTAAAAAAACTTCAATTTAAAGCAAGCATTAACTTTAATAACATTCTTTTCTAAAACGAGAGGTAAGCTTGAAACATAATCGCTGGTTAGTGATTCTTGTTATAATACTAATAATAATAAACATAAGCTTTTTTCTTTTATTAAAATTTAGTAAATTAGACTCTCTATTACAAAACCATATCTTGAATAATTTTGAAAAGAATTTATCAGCTGAAATTGACATTGAACATTTTTCATTAAACGACAAACAAATATTTGCTAACAATATCAAGATAAATGATAAAAATGGATACTATTCCCTAGAAATAAAACAAATCCATATTGATTATAATATATTTAGTTTTTTATTTTCAAAAAGAAATAAAACTTTAGGCTTACCTGAAAATGCAATTTCAAACATAAGAATTTATAACCCTAAACTTTCAATAAATTTGATAGCAAAAACAACTGATAATAAATTTAATATGCCTGAATTGTATAACTATTTTAAAAATTTGACATTATCTGAAGGAGCTATTGATTTTAAATTAAATTACAATGAAATTATTTTAAATTACGATTTCTCTAATATAAATATCAATATAAATAATAATCCTATAACCAAAAGTAGTATTATCGAAGCATCTTCCTTTAAAAACAATGAAATTATTTCTGCAAAAATCTTATTAGAAAAAAATAAAAAACCAATAATAACAACCGATATTCTAAATCTCTCCATACAAAATATTAACTATAAAAATATTGCTTCCATTAATACAAATCTATTTATAAACCTAAATTTTGACAAACATAATGACTATTTTATAAAATTTAAAGATACGAAAATTTCGTTTAATAATTCAATCTTAACTAAATACCCAAATAGTGATGTCATAATAGACTCACTTATCATCAATGGTAACGAAAACAAGGCATATCTTGAAATAGACAAGATTGTTGCAAATCAATGCTATTTTTCACTATACGGTTCACAAGATAAACCATTAAATTTTTCTAATACTAACTTTATCATTAATTTCAAAGGCAATAATATACCCCTAGACTATTTGATTAAAGACAATAATACTACCACAAATAATATAATCGGCAATGCAGATTTCAATACAATTTTCACAAGTAAAGAAAAAATTACTACTCTTAAAGCTTCAATCTTCTCTGACTCCATTGCGTATTATTCTGAAAAGTTAAAAGACATCCATATTGAACTTAACTCAAATAATTTCCCCAATGAAAATATCTTAATCAACCTTAATCATTCAAAATTTCTTAATTCAATTTTAAAAGGATCAGGCAAACTTAATCTAAAACAACAACAGTTACAACTAAATCTTTATGCAAAAAAACTCTACTATTCAATAAACAATATTGATATGGTATTTGATATGAAATCAACCTTCAATTATAACGTTAAAAGTAATAATAACTATATGTTAACCACAGATATTGATTCTCTAAACATCAAGTATGGAAAATATAATCTACAAAATCTAAACTCACTAGTTACGCTTAATAACGAGAAAATAGAAATAAATCTATCTCAAGAGTCTAAAAGTAATTTAGCAAATGATTTTATACCCATCAAAAATAATACTATACTAAATCTCAAAACAAAATCATGGTCATCAAAATCTAATTTTAATAATTTTAATATTAAAAACTTAAATCAACAATTTGGTAATTTAAAACTCAATGGTGAATTAGTAGTTAATAGCATAGATAATAAAATAAAAAGTTTAGGAAATTTACAATTAGGAAACAACTTAATCAAAGATTACTATATAAAATTACTTTCTGATGTATCATACAATAAAGAACAAGACTCTCTTTCTGTAGAAATCAATATTGATGATTCTTTTTTCAATTATACACCTTTATCAATAGATTTTTCAGCATCAGGAAATAAAACATTACTCAAATCACATAATTTATTAATCAATAAAGTCTTCAATGGGTCACTTTTAATAACAAATATTGATAAACTTCGCTATGATTTTTCTATTAATGCAAATAAAATCCCTTTAAAAGACATAAGTTCTTTATATTTAAGCAGAAATTTAGCTAAAAATTTCGAAGGCTTTCTAAATCTTGACTTCTCGTTAAATAATAGCAGGAAAACACCTTTAGATTTCAATATATCAGTAGATTCACTAAGATATATACCTTATGCTTCACACTCCCCTTTTACTGATATTGACGTCAAAATCAAGGGTTCCGGTCAATTATCAGATATTAAAATAGAAAAACTTGATATTTTAAAAAACAATAAAACATTGGTAAATTCAAATTTAATTATCAAAGATTTTGGTGAAAGTATTATTTTAAAATCTCAAAGTAATACTTTACTTGAGAAATTCAGTCAAGATAACATAATGCAAGGAAACCTTATAACTGACTTTACCTATCAAAAAGAAAACAAAAACATAACTGCTAATCTATCAATTATTGGCAATGATCTAAGATATGATAAATACTTCATTGACTCAGTTGATATTGATATTGAGCAATCAAAATCAGGAATAAAGGTTAATAATTTTGCAATCACCAGGCAAAACGAAATAGACGCAAACATCAAAGGATTATTAAACTATAACATTTTCACTAATACAGTCCTACCTACATCTGATAGTTTAATTGTAAATATAAATGCCGATTTAGCTAATTACCTCAAAAAATTAAGCAAAATCTTTATCTCAGGTAAAGCAGATTTAGCTTTTACTACCTATATAACAATGAATGAAGACGGAATAGTCTTAAATAATGGTAAAATAAATATTCAAAAAGCCTGGTTAAAAATTCTATCACAACAAGAACTTATTGATAAGATAAATATCGAAGCAGAAATAACAAATAATTCTCTTATCTTTAAGGATTTAAAAGCAAGAATGGGTCAAGGCGAAATATTTTTTAGAAATGAAATATCAAAACAACCTGAAGATAATTTTGAATTAGCAAATTTAAATCTCGGAATATTTTATCTTAAAACAGATGAAACAGGTTTATTATTTCACTTACCAACCTATATGCCACATAGTTCGGTTGCAAATGCAGTTATCAAAGGTAGATATAACGACGAAGCCATAATTACCGGACCATTTGATGATATCAAGATTTACGGAGATGTTTTCTTTTCCAATGGTAGTGGCATTTACCCTGCAAACTCAGAAAATATACTAAAAATGTTTAATTTTGTCAGAACAGAAATAAAATCATACCAAGAAACTCAAAAATCAGACTATATTGAAGATAAAACTATATTACCTTTTAAATTAGATCTAATGATGCATTTTACTAAAAACTGTAAATATGTTACTTATCCATTAGACTTAAAAACAACAACCGACAGCTATTTGCATTTACTTTACGATCAAGGTTGGTTTGCTTATGAAGCCGACTTTAAATCTGAAGAAGGAACTGTAGAATTATTTGGAACTACATTTACAGTAGATTATGCACAAGTAAGACTTAATCCATACGAAACCTTACCAACAATATTTGGATCTTTCTATAAAAAAGTTGCAGACGGTACTACGATTACTCTTGAGATTTATACCGACAAAACAGGAGAAAAGTCTATTTGGGATAGCTTTAGAATGACTCTTAATAGCGATGATTTTGAAGATAAAACAATTACTCAAATCTTGGCTAAACTAAAATACGGAAAATCTTTAGATGATCTCAGTGAAAGTCAATATCAAAATATAGTTCAAGATGAAGCAATACAGATGGTTAGTGTTGGTATCGGCTCAGCTTTACTCGATCAATATATTTCTCCAATAGAAAATAGAATAAGAAAATTTCTCAAATTAGACTCTTTCAATATCAGCCCCGGATTTATTCAAAATCTAATAAATAGCAAAACATGGAAAGATACAAAAGAAGATAATAATGAGTCTTCAACTTACAATTCAAGTATTTTACTTAACAACCTTACGATTTCGATGGGTAAATATATCACTAATAATATGTTTATTGAATATAATGCAATATTTCAAGAAGGTACAGACCTTGCAAACAATACTGACACCTACCTATACCAAACTATAGGATTAAGATATGATTTACCTCTCAAATTAAAAGTAAAATATTCATACGAAATAAACCCGGATAAACAAGATAATGCTCATGAAATCTTTTTGTTAAGAACATTTAAGTTTTAAACTTATAGTTTTTTTTTGATAATTTTATAAAGTTCAATATCCTCTAACTAATGATTTTTCTATAAGCTATAATAAATCAAAAGGTAATACAACAAAAAAAGAAATTTTTTAGTTGACAAAATTAAATTCATTTTTTTAAATTTACACAGAATATATTAACGGGTCATAAAAGGAGTTGCTAATGTACGAAAATATTTTAAAAAAGTATCCACCTGAAAAAGAAAACTTAATCTATATCTTACATGAAATTCAAGACACACATCCTCAAAACTATATACCTGAAGATGCTGTGAGAGAAGTTGGAGAATTTTTAAAAATTGCACCTAATCATATTTATGGAGTTTTAACATTTTATTCAATGTTTAGTACAAAACCAAGGGGTAAAAACGTGATTAGATTTTGTCAATCTCCTCCATGTTTTTTGAAAGGTTCAGACAAAATCGTTGCTAAATTAAGAGAAATGCTTGGAATCAAATTAGGGGAAACAACTAAAGACGGATTATTTACTCTCGAAGTCTGTGAATGCCTCGGAGTATGCGGAAATGCACCTGTAATGATGATTAATGAAGATATCTACGGAGACTTAAACGAAGACAAAATCGTAAAAATCATTGAAGACTATAAAGGAGGCTTGAAATGAGTATCTTCAGAGGACATATATTAATTGGATTCGATGAATCAGGAGTTCAAGCCGGTGCAAAAGAAGTAAAAAATGCTTTTGAAAAAAATTTAGCAAAACTTAATCTTGACGACGAATATAAAATACTTGAAACAGGACCATTAGGTTTTTTTGGTCAAGGTGTTTGTTTGATGGTTTACCCGGAACAAATTTATTATCATAATGTAACACCGGAAAATGTTCCTCTGATTTGTGAAGAACATCTTCTCAAAGGCAGACCGGTAAAAGATTTATTATTTGATAAAAAAACTATTGAACTTCATGATTTCAATTATAAAAATAGAATTGTCTTAGACCATTCCGGTCTTATCGACCCTGAAAATATTGAGGAATATATTGGAGCAAACGGCTACCTTGCTTGGGAGAAAGCCCTTACTCAAATGAAACCAAACGATATCGTAAATGAAGTTAAAAAATCAGAGCTTAGAGGTAGAGGTGGTGCAGGTTTTACCACAGGCTTAAAATGGTCTTTCACAGCTCCAATCGAATCTGATGACAAACTTATAGTCATAAACGCTGACGAAGGCGAACCAGGCACATTTAAAGATAGACTCATTATGGAAGGCGACCCACACAAACTACTCGAAGGCATTATGATTGCCGCTTATGCTGTTGGAGCTCATAACGCATATATTTATGTTCGTGGAGAATATAAGCTTTGCATAGCAAGACTTAGGAAAGCAATTCAACAGGCAAAAGAATATGGTCTTCTCGGTAAAAATATTATGGATAGCGGATTCGATTTAGATATTGATATCAAAATTGGAGCCGGAGCTTATGTTTGCGGTGAAGAAACCGCTCTTATTGAATCAATGGAAGGAAACAGAGGAACCCCTAGAACTAAACCGCCATTCCCCGGAGTTAAAGGAGCTTGGCAAAAACCTACAGTAGTAAATAATGTAGAAACTATTGCTAATGTACCATTCATTATCCTAAATGGTGCCGATGCATATAAAGCTCATGGCACAGGTGAATGCTTTGGAACAAAAGTTTATACTATTTTAGGAGATGTCGCCTATCCCGGTCTCTGTGAAGTTGATATGGGAGTAAGATTAAGAGATATCATTAATAAATTTGGTGGAGGTATGAAAGACGGCAAAAAGTTCAAAGCAGCCCTTGTTGGAGGTGCAGCAGGAGTATTTTTGTCTGATGAAAGACTTGATGTTAAAATGGATTTCGTCAGCCTTGCCGAATATATGGCTGTCCTTGGTTCAGGAGCTATACTTGTAATGAATCAAGATGTTTCTATGATAGAAATGTTATATTCTGTAATTCGTTTCTTTAGACACGAATCCTGTGGAAAATGTATGCCTTGTTCTGTAGGTACTCAAGAATTATTTGTGCTTATTAACAAAGTTAGAAACGGTTATGGCACCCAAGACGATTTAGACAAGATGTTACTAATCGCCCAAACTATGAAAGATACAGCATTTTGTGCACTTGGTCAATCACTTATTATGCCTATCAAATCAGCCTTTGATAACTTCAAAGAAGAATTTGAAGCTGCAGTTAAAAACAACGAGTAATAATTTTCAAAATATATCAACCTCCGATAAACTACCTTTATCGGAGGTATTTTGCTAAATAACATATTAATGAGGTAATTATGATAAGTAAAAAATGGTCCAATGACATTATTAATAATATTAAAACACTGTGTAATATTCCAAGCCCAACCGGCTACACTCAAGATATCTGTAAATATATAATTAAATATTTCCAAAGCATAAATTATGAACCTTATCAAACAATCAAAGGTTCAGTTGTTGTTCCTCTTGGGGGTGAAGGGAACCCTATTGTTTTAGCCGCTCATGTAGATACTCTTGGAGCAATGGTTAGAGCTATCAAAGGTAATGGAAGAATTAGATATACTAACATCGGTGGATTCCCTGCTAACAATATTGAAAATGAAACTTGTATTATTCACACAAGAAATGACAAGAAATACGAAGGAACTTTCTATCTTACTACTCCTTCTGTGCATGTATATGATAATGTCGGAGATGCAAAACGTACTGATTCAACCGTTGAAGTAATTCTTGATGAAAACGTTAATTCAAAAGAAGATATTGAAAAATTAGGTATTCAGGTTGGTGATTTTATTTCAATTGATCCAAGAGTTAAAATTACTAAAAGTGGTTATATAAAAAGTAGACACCTTGACGATAAAGCAAGTGCAGGAATTCTTATGACCCTTGCAAAATTAATTAAACAAGAGAATGTAAAGTTCTCAAGAAAAGTGTATCTTTTGTTTACAACCTACGAAGAAGTTGGCCATGGAGGCAGTGCAGGGTTACCGGTAGATACTATCGAAATGCTATCTGTTGATATGGGTTCTGTAGGAGATGATTTAACTACTGACGAGACTAAAGTATCTATTTGTGCAAAAGATTCAGGTGGTCCGTATGATTACAATCTTGTTACAAAACTCATTAATATAGCAAAACAAAAAAAACTATCTTACGCTATAGACATTTACCCAAGATACGGAAGTGACGTTGAAGCAAGTTTACATGCCGGATATGATATTATACATGGATTAATTGGTCCGGGAGTATTTGCTTCTCACGGATACGAACGAACTCATATCAAGGGATTATCTGCCACGTTAGATCTACTCTTTCATTATCTTACTTAATACCATAAAGAAAGGTTGAATTATGGAAACTAATTGGAATGACTTTGTAAACTTTTATGATTGGGAATTTGAATTTATTTGTAAAGAACAATCTAAAGATATCTATTTTTGGCTAAAAATGGCTAATTTATATAAAGATGAAATCTTAGAATTTGGTTGTGGAACAGGAAGAATAAGCTTAATTTTAGCTAAACATAACTTCAAAATTACAGCTGTAGATAGTGCAGAAAAATTTATACATAAACTTATCCAAAAGAACAATCATAAAAATCTTACTCCTTTAGTTGGTGATATGACAACATTTCAATCAGAAAAAAGATTTAATCTAATTATGTTCCCATACTCAACCTTTCAATACTTATTAACCAAAGACCAGCAAATCAAATGTTTATTAAATGCAAAATCTCTCCTTACTGAAAATGGTAGAATTATTCTTGATATATCACCTCACATTGCAAAGGGAGATTCACTAACTGAAAGTATCAAATTATACTCTAAATGGAATTCAGAAATGGAATGCCAAGTTAGTATGTACACTTCTTATGTTATATCTGATAATATTCAATACTGGGAAGATGATTATATAATCACAGATAAAAACTCAAAAGAATCTTATTTTACACATAAAATTGCCTTAAAAAATACAGAATTACAAGAATTTAAAGATCTATGTTCTGAATGCAAACTAACCATTGAGGATATATATGGTAGTTTTGATTTAAAAAATGTTTCTCCTGATAGTTCTAATATTTTATATATCATAAAAAAATAACAAGTTATTCATACCTCCCCTTCATTTTTATCTTTAAATAATTCAAACTTATTAAAAAATGGAACTAATTTTGCTTATTTAACATATAAATAACGAAACAAGGGGAACGGTATGAAAGATTTCCGCAAAATACTTATTTTTTTAATAAGTTCAGTTTTATTTTTATCAATTTATGCAAGTGAAACAAGTAATGTTTTACAAGTCTCAACTATCTCTGAAGAAATAACTGAGATAGAATTTAATCTACCAGAATTTAATATTGAAACCATTGAAGAAAATGGACAAATTTTTAACCAGATTAAAATGGATGCAATAATGACCGCAAAGACAGGTTTCCCGGAATTACCTATCTTTTCAACTTCTATTGCAATACCATTTAACAGTACAATTTCCATTGAAAATTCAACACTTTCTAGTAAAACCTACATCGAAAATATCAATGTTTTCCCTGTACAAAATTATGATAATCAAGAGAGAACATTTGATTTTGAAAGCAATTTTTATGAGACTAAAAACACTTCAACCGTTTACCCTGAAGACATCTATAATATTTCTGAACCGGTTACTATCAGAGATATGAAAATTATAAATATTTCAATTCAACCAATGAGATATTCACCTCAAACAAAAAAAATTGAGATAACACAAAGAATTAAGATTAAAATTAAACACGAATCATCTGATTCAAATCCTACATATACTATAAACAATAAGATATCGAGAGCTTTCGAACCTTTATACAGTTCTCTTATTGCAAATTATGAACAAGTTAGACTTACTAATCCTGTATATCAAGAGCCTTCACTTTTAATTATTTACGGAGGAAATCCTGATGCAACTCTTCTTAATCAATTAATAGTATGGAAACAACAAAGAGGATTTGAAGTAACCGCAGTCCCAACATCTACAGCAGGATCTTCAACATCAGCTATAAAATCTTACATTCAAAACGCATATAATACTATGGAAAACCCTCCTGAATACCTAATGATTATTGGAGATAGTGATGGTGGATTTTCTGTACCAACT
>JALNXV010000518.1 GCA_023230175.1 Candidatus Cloacimonadota bacterium | reverse complement strand
GAATCTTTGTGATAACGGTACGGAGTTCGCCCAGTTCTATGAGATCGAACGCTATGTTGGTAAGAGTTTTTATGCGACGCCGTATCGAAGTAATGACAAACCGCACTGCGAACGGGCTCACGAGTTTGTCCGTTATGTGTTTCCAAAGGGCAAATCGCTTAATAAGATTACTCAGGAGACGCTCGACGAGGTGTTTAGTAACATCAACTCCTATGTCCGCAAGTCCAAAGGCGATAAGGCACCTTATGACTTAGTAAGAGCTAAATTCGGTAAGCCATTCCTGGACGCGATTAACATTCAAAGAATTGATAATAAAAAGGTCAAACTAACCCAACTAATTTGACCTTTACGCCGTAGACAAAGAAGACGCCGAATCTCTAACCAAACGATGTTGCAATAAGATTGACCAATTGACGTGCAGCATCTCTTTGTTACGCCTTCATTTATATACGAAGTAAGAAAAAAACGCAAATGTGGTCAACTTCAACGCAACAAAAAATACTAAATTTGCGATTCAATCGAAATTAAAACATTATGTTGCATTGAGATTGTCATCTAACGGATTATTATAATTAACGAGTGAACCCCCCTAAAAAACCTTGATTGCTGTTACCAAGCAGTCCCACTGTTTAACTAGAATTTGATTTGATATGAAGGTGTCGAACTCAATCTTAATACTTCATTTCAACTTTTGTGTGTTTTTTTATTAATAAACGATTTTAAATGTCCTCTGGTAAAACTGGCGGGGTTGTAATTATCAAGCCCTATACTAATTAGGTAATCAACAAAAGTTAATCCTAAACCTAACCCGGAATTTGCCGCGCTAATAATTGTTAATCCAATAGTGCGAACTGCACTTCCCACTTTACCAACATACGCTGTCTTGAATTTATTATTTGTCATGCAAGCATCATGGTAAAGACTAATATATTCATCAAGCTCTACATCATTTGCTTGATTCCTGTTAAGAGCATCTATCCATCTTCTAAATTTTACTGATGATGATGATTCTCTTATTTGCAATATGTCATCAACAGTTAAAATCCCCTTTTTAATCAAACTTGGTAAGTCTGGAAGTCGTTCCAGCTTAATGATTTTTTCAAAGATTACTCCTAATTTATCTTTTTCGCTTGTGTTTAGATGAGAGTAATAATTATAAAGCCCTTCAAGTTCAACGGGCACATAAATATAATCACACAACAATAATGATGCTATTCGCCTATAATAGTGATAGTGAAGAAGTCGATTCGCCTTATATTGTTCTTCATAAATATTATCAGTAGTTACGACTGGCGACATATATAAAACATTTCGAACGTCAAATTTGTTGATTTCCTCAATCGTTTGAAGTTTTGTTTCTTCGAATAGTGTTTTCGTATCGTCAATAAAGTATGCCTTTTTGAATAATTTAATTAATTCATTTTTCCATTCGAACTTTAATTCAAATTTGTTTTTAATGGGTTCATAGATTTTGTCGATACGTTTGCTTATTAGTCTTTCATTCTCATCTATATTCTCATTAAACATCATCAACTGATTCAGAGGACCATAAAAAGTACCAATACGATTAGATAGAGCATCAAATAGTTGTATACCAGGAGACTGAACTAATTTCATCGTAGTCTGAAAGCCTAATGTTCCTATAAGATATATTACGTCCTCAACAGGAATGCTACAAACATCATATAATAGCATTTGGTCAAGTAAACGGATGTATGCATTTTCATACTCATCCGGAAATAACTCCCTGATTCCCGTACTGAAAAGCGCTGAAAACATTTTTTTCTCTGCCATCTGAGGTGTTTTATACTGAAAATATAGATAATATTTATGGGCTATACTTCCATGATAAATATACGGATAGAATATCTTGCTCACATCGTCACCTCCAAAGGTCCTGAAACTATAATATAAGACTGTCAAAAATCATTTTATTAAAACCTTAATTCAAGATCATTCGTGTAGTAAACTCTTAACTCTTCATTAATAACGGGTTCTATTTGATAAACTTCATAATCTCGCTATTTCTTATTCTTTCTATTTCAAATATAATTTTAGCAATTTCTATATCAAAACAGGTGAGTCAACATCATGCAAGTCTCCAAGAATATTCATTTCGTTATCGTAATCTAATTCCATAATCTGTTTTATGCTAAATAATGAGAACACTTTCGTGTAAGTTATTGATAACATTCAATAAGATGTCAATTTTATCATCAAATAAACCAACAACATCAAAATCACTGAAAGGTGACTTTTCAAGCAAATCTTCGGGAGTGATATCGCCGTTTTGTCTAACGTAATTGATTATGCTTTTCACGAATTCTTGTTGCTTTGAAGACAATAAACCCGTGTTTAAATACTCACTGAATTTTTGATTGATTGCTTCTTGTTCTATTCCAATTATACTGCGAATAAACACAGCAAGATTTGGCTCTTGTGTTACTTCTAAGTAGTCATCCTTAGTCCCCAACTCATGCCATAGAATTCTTTCTAGTTCCTCTAG
>JALNXV010000519.1 GCA_023230175.1 Candidatus Cloacimonadota bacterium | reverse complement strand
GCCTCAGGCACCCCGTCACTGGATTAACTGTTCTATCACACCATTCGTACATTATATTATTCCCTGTTCGGAATCTTGTTCCGATTATTCATATCTATTCTTAGCTGCTCATTCAGATGCTTCTGATAAGCGGCCTTCTTCTCTTCCGGTGGCAATGCGTGCCAGTCAAGGTACTCCTTGAGAGGCCATCGGCATGTCCCATCAGGGAATGCGCTCTTGCCGAACCTTGGCAGAAGGTAGGCTTCTTTCTGAGTAATCTGAGTATACGAGACGCCTTCAACTTCGCAGATGTCATTTATCTTTACAACATCTGGAAAGCAAAGCGATCTTGATATGATGATGAACATAGCTTCTAATCTGTCCATCTTCTGGCTCATGCTTTGAAAATCATCGGTTGTTGGCACTGTTGTCATGCTTCACCCCGATTGAGCCTCTTGGCAAAAGATTGTGCAGAAGCCTGGTCATTGAAGGCCTCCTTCGATTCACTGCGTCTAAGCTCAGTTCGGATAAGCTGGCCTATCCAGCCCTGGAAGGTCATATCCTTGCTCTTGGCAATAAGTTTTGCTTGATTAGCTTCTTCTT
This sequence comes from Candidatus Cloacimonadota bacterium, assembly GCA_023230175.1. Taxonomy (GTDB): domain Bacteria; phylum Cloacimonadota; class Cloacimonadia; order Cloacimonadales; family WRIO01; genus JALNXV01. The sequence continues at coordinate 1,924 of JALNXV010000519.1, read as the reverse complement.
TTGAGATCCTAATTCTTGTATTGATGTAATCACTTCGGTATTCCATGCCTATATAATTGCACTTACTTCGTTACTTGTCAACTCTTTTTCAACTTTTTTGTTGATACTTCGTTACAAAATGATAAAGTGAATGTATGAAGAAAGTAGATGGTTTTAGCTTTTGGAAAAACGTAGACAAGGCTTGGTCGGACAATCTTAAGGTTCTTGCTCAAAAAACTGGTCTTAATTACAACACATTGAGGAATCAAAGATCACAGAATGTACTGCCTAACGCTTTTGACATGCTTGCTATTTCAAAGGTTGTTTCCGTAACTCTGGAAGGCCTGCTAACTGGACAGCAATCTATTATGTTCTCGCCAAGAATAAATTCTATAGCAAAAAAAATGGAAGATTTGACGGAATCACAGTTGAATTCAATTGAATCAACAATAAATGAATTCTTAAAAAAGGGTTCCTTGAGTTCAGGGGAAAAAGATATTACTTATAAATCAAAAATTGACTGAAGGAGAATAAAATGCCAAGCTTGAATATTTCTTTTGAAAATAGTTCTTTTGTTTTTGAAGAAGTGAATGGTTCAGCAAAGATTAGAAAGAACAAAGGGAAAAGCCTCATGAATGTGATTCCCGATTATACAGCAATCGACATTGAGACTACTGGCTTCTCGCCTGAGTTCGATTCGATAATCGAAGTGGCAGCTGTTCGGATAAGAGACGGCAAGATAGCTGATGAATTCAGTTCTCTTGTCAATCCAGGAAGAGAAATCGACAGCTTCATTTCCGATCTGACTGGCATCACGGATGATATGATCAAGGATGCCCCTCCATTTGAAGATATCGCTTCAAAGTTCCTTGAGTTCATCGGATCCGATGTCCTCATAGGCCATAATGTCAGCTTCGACATCAACTTCCTTTATGATAATCTGGAAGAGTGCAATCTGGATCTTAAGAATGATTTCATAGATACCAGGAGAATTTCAAAGAGAATTTTCAAGGAGATGAAAAAATATACTCTTGCAGATGTCGCAGAACGCTGCAAGGTCTGCAATGAGGAAGAAGCACACAGGGCTCTTGCTGATGCACATGCTGCATATCAATGCTATGAGTATATGAAGAATTACATCAGCTCGAACATGATTGATATCCAGGCACCTAGCAGGCATAAGGACGCAGCCAAGGCCAAGGAGATCGTTGCTGAAGAAGGCCTGGAAGATATTGATAATCCACTATTCGGAAGAACTTGCGTATTCACGGGAACGCTTGAGAAGATGCAGCGCAAGGAAGCAATGCAGCTTGTCGTCAATCTTGGCGGACTTGTAGGAGACGGCGTTACTGCTAAGACGAATTATCTGGTTCTTGGCAATAATGACTTCTCGCCGAATATCAAAGGCGGTAAGAGCTCGAAGCAGAAGAAAGCAGAGCAGCTCATGCTGTCAGGACAGGATATCGAGATACTTCCAGAAGACCGGTTCTATGAATTGGTTCTGGGTGATAATGTCCAATAAATCGATCTAAAAAGTATCTATAATTGCTTAGAACTGTTACACTTTTTAAAAAACACAAGTTTCAGCCTAACTGCTTTTTACTAAATAAATTAAATTGGCTTTAAAATGCAAGTTTAAAAAAAGTGTTACCGCATCAAATAAAATATTTAGTTTTACCGCAATTTCCAGTGGTTTTTTAAAAAACTTATGACATAACTTGAATTTTCAATTCAGTTATTGATTAACTCTTCTGATGATCACCCCGTCTCTGATCCATTGGCCTCTCTCGAAACCGTCTACCCAGATAGTGCGGTGCTCTGACCACTGCTTCCCATAGGCCTGCTGCCTGATGAAGCCTGGAACATGGACTCTTGCAATGTGCTTGCCTTCCTTGTCCAGATCTTCGTGGTCGGCTTCCCTGGCACCGCTTATGTAGCGCTTGGT
>JALNXV010000080.1 GCA_023230175.1 Candidatus Cloacimonadota bacterium | reverse complement strand
ATTATATCAAATTTATCTTTATTGAAATCAATGAATTGCAATATTTCAGTATCTTGATAACCAATAATAAACTTCGCTATACTTAATTTTGAAATATCAATAACCTTAAGCATCAAATAAAAAACACTTATATCAGGCTCAATAACATAAATTTGTTTATCAGGATATAATTCACAAAAACTTGAAATTTCATAACCAAGCCCAAGACCTATAATTATAAGACTGTGATCTTGACTTAAGTTTGTACTTTTTGCAATCTTTTCCGCAGACTTGACCGGATTAATCCTGCTATGAATGGATATCTCTTCATTACCAATAGACGCTACCAAGGTTTCAGCTCCATTTTCTGATTTAATTATAGTATAAATTAAAGAAAAAGCCGAAATACCTTTTTTAATCTTGTATTTCTCTGAATTACCTTTTATCCATTTGATATTTTTATTAAATAAGTCACTCATATTGTATGATTATTTTAAATTAGTTAATTTTGTCAATTTTTATTTTATTATAATGAAAAAAACATACATACAGAAAGATAAGATTTTAAAAAAGAAGCTATTGAAGAATTTTGTTATAAGAGCATCCTTGATCTATTTTGAATACCTATTTACAAAATTTGTTTTATTAGCTGTATATTCTTTAGGTAAATCTTTATACTTATTCAACAAACTTATTTTTAATAATTCATATCTTTTTGCTATATCAGGATTTCGTCTTAACCTATCCCTAAATACTATGTGTTCTTTAGCAAAATCAGACCCGGATATCATTAAATGTAGATGAAACATTCTCTTATTACTATATCCCTTAGATAAAAAAATCCAATCCGGGCGTTCTTGAATCCTAAATACATAACCTAAATTCAAAAGACAAGTTAATATCTTATCTTTCTGGTTAAAGTTATCTAATTCTATCATTATATCAATCACAGGTTTTGATAAAATCCCGGTAATTGCAGTGCTACCAATATGATGTATTTGATTATAATTAAAATTACATTCTTCAGCAAGGATACTTTTTTCTACATTAAAAATCTCTTGCCAAATAGAATTATAAGGTTTCAGAATAACTTTGCCATACACAAATCCTATATCATCATAAAAACCACTCTCATTTAACATTAAAACCTTTTTCCTCCAACTCCCACTTGCATAATTATATACTTTTTTTTGACCTACTACTCTATGACAAGGGATAAACAAAGCTAAAGGATTTTTATTTAATGCATTTCCGACAGCTCGATACGCTTTAGGATTACCTATTTCTTGTGCAATCTCTTGATATGTCTTGACTTGCCCTAAAGGTATATCTTTCGTTACACTAAGAACTTTTTTTTGAAATTCTGTCGTAGTATTCAATCTATAATAAGTAGTTCTAAAATCAATTTTATTAATAAAATACTCTTCTAAAACCTCTGACATTTCATCATTCGACAGGTCATAATTAAACTTTAGAGCATTAAAAAAACTACAATGCTCTATAAACCCTTTTTCTTTTTTTACTTTTAATATCCCGATGGGTGTGTAGTATAAATTCATTTATATATCCATAATTCATAGTTTAATAATTAAAATTTAATTTTTTATGTATATTTGTCAATTTAAAAATAAGAATTTTCTTGACTAATACTTATTTAGATATTTTTTAGCCAAATAAGAAAGAGGTGTTTATGGCATTAAGAGAAGATTATGTTAGGTATGGGCAACTACTATTTAAATATAGAAGTTATGTCCCGCTAGTACTTATCCCGTTTTATCTAATAGTTTTGTATATTAAAAGAGATACTTTAACTAATTTTACTAATGATTACGATTGGACTATGCTATGTTTTTTAATTAGTTTTTTAGGGATAATCATTCGTTCTATAGCTGTAGGGTACGCTGCTCCAAATACTTCCGGCAGAAATGTAGTCAAACAAAAAGCTGACAGCTTAAACACAACAGGAATATACTCTATAGTCAGACATCCACTATACCTTGGAAATTCATTAATTTGGCTTGGTATAAGTATGAGACTGCATATGTTCTGGGTTAGTTTATCCGTTATGCTATTTTTCTGGATGTACTATGAAAAAATTATGTTCACAGAGGAAGAATATCTCAGAGCTAAATTTGGTAAAGTTTACGAAGATTGGGCTAATTCTATCCCAACACTACTCCCTAACTTTAAAAAATGGAAAAAAAATACTAATCCATTTTCCTTTAAAAAAGTTTTAAGACAAGAAAATGATGGAGTATATGCCTTAATAGTTATTTTATTTTTTATTGAACTAAGTGCAGATTATTTTCATGATTTCGACATTAATATATCACTATTTTGGATATATATAATTAGTGTCTTTACATTTTTATATTTACTTGTAAAACTTCTCAAAAAACAAACAAAACTACTTAAGTAACTTATTATCAAAAAAAGTTGGGCATCTGCCCAACTTTTAATCTCTTATAACTTCTTATTGCTTTAAATGAACATCCATTTGCGGGAAAGGTATATTAATCTTATTAGCATCAAAAGCTTCTTTTGCTTGCTCAGTTAAATCAAAATATACAGTCCAATAATCTTCAGTCTTTGTCCAAACCCTAACTACGTAATTTAAAGAGCTTGCACCCATTTCAGACAACCTGACTGTAGGCAAGGGATCTTTTAAAATCAATTCGTGTTTCTCTATTAAACCATTGATAATATCTTTAACTGTTTTTATATCAGAACTATAATCTACTCCAAACTTTAAATCTACCCTACGAACCTGTTCAGCAGTATAATTTGTTATATTGCCATTCATTATTTGTGAATTAGGGACAATAATCTTTTTATTATCAAATGTTTTAAACTCAGAATTAAAGATATTTATTGCACCAACAACACCTGTAATACCTGAAGCCTCAACAACATCACCAACATGAAACGGTCTAAATAAAATAATTAAGAAACCTGCTGCAAAGTTTGCCAAAGAACCTTGCAAAGCAAGGCCTACAGCAAGACCGGCTGCACCAATAACAGCAATAAATGAAGTTGTTTGAATACCTATTTGTGATAAAGAAATCAAGATAACAAACACCCATAATGCCGCAGTAATAAGAGAAACCACAAAAGAACTAATTGTCCTGTCAAGATTACGCTTATCCATTATTTTCAAAACAACTTTTTTAATTGATTTAATAACAATTTTACCAATAAATAATATGACTAATGCAATAAGGATTTTTAATCCAAACTCTGCAATTAATTCATAAAATTTAGTTAATAAGTCTTCCATCTTTCATCTCCTTGTTTGTTTTTATTCATACTATCTATGATTAATATTCTGTGATTTATCAAAACTACCACCTCTATATAACTTAATAATACTACAGCAAAATAAAAAGTATCCATCAATGACTCCTTATATCAGCATAACAAAAATAAAAATATTGTCAAGAAAAATTTCAATAGTATCTTTTTTTGCTTGACATTATATCCTGTTTTATAAAATATACTTTTGTGGGTGATTAGCTCAGCTGGTTAGAGTACTACCTTGACATGGTAGGGGTCACAGGTTCGAGTCCCGTATCACCCACCATTTTTGGACGACCTATGGAGTTTGACAATGTATTTTATATCAAAAACATTGACAAAATGTTTCTTATTTTTGGCATTTTTTAATTTTTATATGTTTTGCTTTGCTTATGATATGCCCCTCATAAATGAAATTATGTATGATCCCATTGGGGCTGATACCGGCAAAGAATGGATTGAAATTTACAATCCGAGTATGTATCCATATTCTCTTTATAATTGGACTATTCAAACAGCAGGGACTTCTTTTCAAATCAACTTCACTTTCCCGGACACAATTATTGAACCTGGTGCATATATTTTAATTGGTGAGAATGAAATCGAACAAGCAGACTATATTATCAATTTAGACTTACAAAATGGAGGTTCAGCTACTGATGGTGTCAGATTAGTCTCAGCTGATAGCAGCTATACAGACACAATATTATATGACTCCCCTAATTCCAATCAATTACCTGACGACATAAACAACCCTGCTATTGCATTTGCACAAGCTGTTCCGGCAGGATATTCACTTGCAAGAAACCCAAATGGATATGATAATAATTCTATTTCTGATTGGCAAGCATCTCAATATCCTACACCCAAAAAAACAAATTTCTTATACTATGATTTGGAAATCAAAGATTTATCAGTATCTTATTCTGAAAATAATTGCATTTTAGCAATTGTTATCCACGACTTATCCACATCTATTGTGGATAGTTTATCTACTCATATCTTGATAAAACACAATAAAAATACTATTTTTAATAATACAGCTAACCTAATATTTGACAATAAAATAGCTATATTTGAATATTCATATATTATACCCGAAAATTCATTAAATATTATTGAGGCTGAAATAAGTTATACACAAGATGTTGATAACTCAAATAATTATATGGAAACAAGTTTCTTTAACGGACGAAATCCCCTTATAATTAATGAGATACAATTTCAACCCTTATCTGACGAACCGGAATGGATTGAATTTTTCAATCGTTCAGATTATATTTTTCAAATTGATAATGCATATATTCAAGACCAAGCAGAAGGTAAAGCTTCTTTTTCTGCAATAGTTGCTCCCGGTGACTATCTATTATTAACCCAAGATACTGAAAAACTTATGGAAAAACATTATAACCTCGATAGCACAAAAGTCATACAGCCAACGAACTGGGTTACACTCAATAACAGTTCTGATACTATAGAGTTATATTTGACCGAACAAGTTAAACTTGATAGCGTTTTTTATGAAGGGCAATATTCAATGAGAGGATATTCATTAGAAAGAACACTATCGAATGATGATGAAAATTATGGTTGGGAATATTCTTTAACAGAAATTGGTTCAACTCCTTTAGAAAAAAACAGTAACACTCCAAATGAAACCAATATTTTAATCAAAAATACTGAAATCATTAACAACGAAAACACATTGAATCATATTATCTTAATTGAAAATTGTGGAATTATTAACCCTATAGATGCAACAATAAAGATAAGTCACAAAACTGAATCAGATATCAATTTCAATACTTTAGAAATACTTGATTTTGTTTTAGATACAGAAAAAGAATTAAACATAGCTAGTGTTATTCCCACTAAAACAGGATATCATTTTTACAAATACGACTTATTAATAGAAGAACAAATATTTTCAAGTATGAAAAATTCATTTTTAAATAATAACCCACCAATTATCATAAACGAGATAATGTTTAATCCAAACTCCGGTGAACCGGAATGGATTGAATTTTTCCAAAATCGAATAATAGATTATAATCAAGAATTTCTATTTTTTACAGATAACGATTCAATAAAAATACCTTGCTGGCAAGGTGATTTTGCTTTAATAACAGCAACCGGAAACGACAGCATTTTTATGCGTGAAAACTACAATATACCCTTATCTGTCCCTATATTTACCGGCTTAAAAAACCTTAACAATACAGGAGAATTATTGATATTTAAAGATTATGATAAAAATATATTTGAAAGTTTTCCTTATTATTCTGACTGGTCTTTTGAAAAGGGAGTTTCAACTGAACGCATCTCTGTAATTCTAAATCCTTCTTCTCAAAACTGGACTCCGTCCTTACAGCAATCTACTCCCGGACAAATCAATAGCGTAAATATGAATATAATCCCAACCAATAACAGTTTCGTTATAGAAAATAATCCATTCTCCCCTTACAGAAATGAACACTGCATAATACACATTAAAGTACCTCAACAAAAAGTTAAAACTAAAATAAATATTTATGACCTCAAAGGTAGAAAAATTAAGCTACTGGCAGATAACATTATCAGTTCAGGCAATTACACTTATCTTTGGAATGGAACTAACGATGCAAATAAAAAGTTATTACCTGGGGCATATCCTATCTTAGTTACAGTAAAAGGACTATCCGGCAAAACGATTTTTGAAAAAAAGAAATTAATTTACATTGGTCATTAAAACATAAATTAAGACTATTGAATAGCAGTGCTGTCGAGCATCCTTGCTTGCATTTAGATTTGTTGTGCGAGCATCCTTGCTTGCATTTAGATTTGTTGTGCGAGCATCCTTGCTTGCACTAAAATTATTTTATTTTTCTGCTTGTCTTAAAAGATTCAAGTATTTTTTTGCTTTTTCAATAAAATAAATATTATTATTTGACTTTTGAGCCAAACTCATAAATTTTTCTACACATAGATTAAGAAATTCTAAGCTATTTTTCTTTAAATCTTTCCCTATAAAACATTCTGTTGGATAATTTTTTATGATATAATCAAGTGTTTCGCTATAGGTTCTAAAACGTTCATTATAATTTGAATTAGTTTGAGCTGTATGTTGTCTATTATAATAAGATAAAAGTTCAGGCAAAAGGAAAAACTTTATTTTTAATGCATTTCTAACAATAAAATCAGTATCAGAAAGATTAAAAAAATCATCATTATAAAAGCCTACTTTATCAAAAACACTTTTTTTTATAAAGGCTCCTGCATGAGGAATACCACCTATTTGGTGTTCCCAAAAGAGCTTGATTAATTGTTGTCTTTGAGATGGAGGATAATTAATATATCTCCAGATAGTATCGGTAGGGTTTTCGTCTTCTGTAACTATCTTCATTAGAGTTGGATAAAAATAATCATAACTACTATTCAATTGAATAAGTTGTATTGCTGTTTCAAGATAATTATCAGAAATAAAATCATCAGAATCAATGAAACACAAAAAACGACCTTTTGCTTGTGAAATAGCATAATTTTTTGCTTTCCAACAGCCAAGATGTTCTGTTTTAATATACTTTATTTTATCAGAATTATAAGAAGAAATAATTTTATCAGAATTGTCAGTACTACCATCATTAACAATAACTAATTCGAAATCTTGTACCGTTTGACTCAAAACAGAATCAATAGCTTTTTTTATATATTTTTCTCTATTATAAACCGGACAAATAAAAGAACAAAAAACTGAATCATTCATAAGATATTCCTTAAAAACATTAGTTCGGATATAATAAATATCTAACACTAAAATGTCAACATAAAAAATTTAAAGCTAATTTATCATAGCAATTTAAGTTAAGAAATTTTAGATAATTATAAAGAAATAAATTTTTTCATTTTCTGATTGACAAATCTTAAGTTTTTTTAATAATGATTTCACTATATGTAATAAGAGATTATCAATTAATCAATTTTAATACATAAGTTATTAATAGAGTGCAAATAATAAAAAAATAAAGGTTACTGTTTTTTAAGAAAAAAAATTAAAAAAGTGACTTTCGGAGGTAGAAGTTATGTCCCAAACATTTGAAATCACCATTGATGGAAAAGTCTTAACCGTTGATGGTTCTTTGACTATTTTAGAAGCTGCTAAAAAAGCAAATATTTATATTCCTACTCTTTGCTATCACCCTGACTTAAAACCAACTTCAAATTGCGGTATATGTGTTGTTGAAGTTAATGGTCACCCACAGCCTAAACGTGCGTGCTCAACTCCTGTTACACCGGGAATGACTGTAAAAACTAACACATTAAAATTAAGAGAATATCGTAAAACCTTATTACGCTTATTATTAAGCAATCACGACGTTTCTTGCCCTACTTGTGACGCTAATGAAAAATGTGAACTTCAAAAACTTGTTAATAATATGGGTATTCAATTAAACGATCTTCAACCTTTACTAAAAAAAGTTCCTCTTGATCAAACAAGTATAGCAATTGTAAGAGACCCTAATAAATGTATCTCTTGTGGACGCTGTGTAACTGTATGTAATGAAGTTCAAACTGTTAATGCTCTTACTTTTGTAAACAGAGGATTCGAAGGATCTATTGAAACTGCATTTATGAAAGGTATTGGAAATTCACCTTGCGTAAACTGTGGTCAATGTATTGTTTATTGCCCTACAGGTGCTTTAACAGAAAGATCAGAAGTAGAACAAGTTTGGAAAGCTATCTTTGACGAAACAAAGCATGTAATCGTTCAAGAAGCTCCTGCTATTCGTGTATCTCTTGCTGATGAATTCGGAATGTCTCCTTCTGAAATTTCTACTGAAAAAATGTATGCAGCCCTAAAAGCTATCGGATTTGATACTGTTATGGATACAAATTTCACTGCTGATTTAACCATTATGGAAGAAGGAACAGAACTTGTCGATCGCTTAAAAGCAGGTATTCAAAAACCTCTTGTTACTTCATGTTCACCGGGCTGGATTAAATTTATGGAAACATATTACCCTGATTTAGCTGATTGCGTTTCTACTGCAAAATCACCAATGTCAATGTTTGGTGTTTTATCAAAAACTTATTTTGCAAAACAAAAAAATATTGACCCTGCAAGCATAGTTTCCGTAGCTATTATGCCTTGTACTGCTAAGAAATTTGAGGCTCGCCGTCCCGAATTATCTGACTCAGGGTTCCAAGATACAGATTATGTTTTAACTACTCGTGAATTCTTAAGAATGATTAAAGAAGCAGGTATTGACTTTAAAAATCTTGAGCCTGCTGAACCGGATCATGGAATGAGTTATTATACAGGTGCCGGAACTATTTTTGGTGCCACTGGTGGTGTGATGGAAGCTGCTTTACGTTCAGGCTATACTCTTGTTACAGGAGAAGAATTAGAAGATGTTGAAATTAAAGCTGTTAGAGGTCTTGAAGGCGTCAAAGAAGCTGAAATTAATATCCCTAATTTCGGTAATTTAAAAGTTGCTGTTGCTCATGGATTAGCAAATGCTCGCAAATTAATGGATAAAGTTCGCCAACAAATTAATGAAACCGGAAAATCAGAATATCACTTTATTGAAATTATGGCTTGCCCCGGTGGTTGTGTTGGTGGTGGTGGACAGCCTAAAGGCAATGATTTAGCAAAACGTATGTTACGTGCTGAAGGTCTTTATAATGATGATAAAAAAGCTAAAATCAGAAAATCTCATCAAAACCCTGAAATTACAAAAATTTATGAAGACTTCTTAGGAAAACCAAATTCAGAAATTGCTCATAAACTATTACATACTGTTTATTTCAAACGTTCTCAATTTGATGGTAAATCAACTGAACAAGTAACCAAAAAAGAAGCTCATCACTAAATAATACAGGTAATACCTGATAAATATTTACGGCAGGTTAATCCCTGCCGTTTTTTTTGTTTATTTTTTTTAAATGATTGTTTTAAAATCATAGCCACATACTTTTGAGGCTGTCCCAAAATTATTGTTATGCGAGCATCCTTGCTTGCACTCAAAACCTTAACTAATATGTATTCAATATTTTATAAAACTACAAGCTGGAAGCTTGTAGAACATTTTTTGCATTTTGGGACAGCCTCTTTAGTATGTAGGAAATTATTGAACAACATAACATTACCCTTCCAATCGGAAATTTTTCTTAGAAAAATTTCCGATTGGAAGGGTAGCTTATTATAAAAATCATTTTTACTCTTACTGAAGTACGAGGCTACGATTTTAGTATCAGAAAGTCCCTATTTTACAAGGAACACACCGATTATTTTTTAACTTAATGACATTGTGTTCGAGCATCTTGCTTAAAAATGTATTTCCTACAAACATGAAAAGGCTATCTCAAAATTCAATATACTATTCAAACTATATACTTATAAAACAATACTAGATATTATTCAACAACCTTATGTATATTACTTAATTGCATCCTATCTTCTACAATTTTCACAGTTACATACGACTTTATTACAAGGGACCTCCAAGATGCTTTAAAGCATCTTGGAGGTCCACTATATTAATCCTATAAAACTGTTGAATAATAATGTTGTACGAGCATCTTGCTTGCACATATATTTCTTGCAAGACAGAAACTTATATAATAATTTTTAATATTATTTAACAGTCTCATTTTATTTATAAATATTTTTTAAAAAAACATTGACAAGTTAAAAATCAGTATATAGGATAAATATGATAAAAATAATTTATAAAGAAATAATCAAAGTTTCTTTAAGGAGTAAGATATGAATCGATTTTTACTTTTAATACTTACTTTTTGCTGTTTATCAATAGCTTTTGCACAAACAGCAGTACAACCGGATGGTGAAGGAACTGCAGAAAGTCCCTTTTTGATTGAATCACTAAATAATTTATATTGGTTTTCACAAACTCTCGAACATTTTGACAAACATTACCTTCAAACTCAGGATATCGACGCATCAGAAACTATATTATGGAATAATGGTCAAGGTTGGGATGTTATTTCTCAAGACTCTACTTTTTCAGGTATTTATGATGGGGATAATCACAAAATCATTAATCTTTACACAATAAAACCCATTACAGCTGACAGTACAGGTACTTATCCTTCAGCGTGCTTCTTGCCAAATGTAAATAATGCCACTATTAAAAATATCATTTTTGAGAATATTACTCTTCAAGCTAATAATTCTGGTTTAATAAACTGGTTTGAATCAAGCATTATATTAAATGTTCACGTTTCAGGTAATATTGAAGGTGGCAATAGAACAGCCGGATTAATCAATTTTCCACGAGATAGTCTAATAAAAAATTGTTCATTTACCGGTTCTCTTAGAGGAATATTTGTCGGTGGTTTAGTCAGTGAATGCCGTACCGGAACTACAATTGAAGATTCTTATGCAGACATAGATATACTTTCTCGATATCCTCGTTGGGCAGGAGGTTTAATTGCTGAGGTTAGTTCATCATTTGAGCTACCACCAACAATAAAAAACTCTTATTCAAAAGGTCAAGTCCGTGGTTATTATGCAGTAGGTGGTTTAGTTGGTTCTGGTGCAGTGATCATTGAGAATTGCTATAGTTTATGTGATGTTTCAGGTTTTAATTATGTTGGTGGATTAGTTGGTCAGTTTGGTGGTGGATCAATAACGAACTCATATGCGTCAGCTAAGTTATATGGACATGATATTAAAGGTGGAATTATTGGTGGAACATATGCAGTGGCTACAGTTACAAACTCATTTTGGAACACAACACTCTCAGGGATTACTGAATCAGATTATGGAGTTGGATTAACTGATGAAGAAATGAAAAATGCTACAACTTTTTTAAATGCAGGTTGGGATTTTGAAATTGAAAATATATGGTCTCATTCTAATCTTATAAATGACTCATACCCTCACTTAAGTATGGAAATTTCAAACCTTAAATCTAGTGCAAGTATTAAAGATTATCTAAATATAACCCATAATTCTATTACGGTAAACTGTGCATTAAGTACATTAATTGATGATAATGCAAATAGTTATGGTCTTGTTTGGAGTACAAATCCCAATTTTGATTTAAACAACAGTTCATATCAAAATTTTATTATCTCAGAAAGTTTAGAAGAGGTTTTTGTAGAAATACCAAATCTAGCACCTAACACACTTTACTATATCAAAACCTTTGTTTTAGATAATAATTCTGAAGTAATCTCTTATAGTTTAACAAATACTTTCAATACAATGCCAATAGAAATTATTAGACCGAACGGACAAGGAACTATAGATAATCCATACCAAATAAGTAATCTAAATAATCTGTTATGGTTTTCACAAAATAAAGCTTCATGGAGCAGTCATTTTATTCAAACAGCTGATATTGACGCCTCAAATACTGAAACCTG
>JALNXV010000079.1 GCA_023230175.1 Candidatus Cloacimonadota bacterium | reverse complement strand
TGACCATGGAGCGTGATCCCATCACAGGAGCACAGCCTCTTCTGAAGGAAGTCTGGTACTTCAAATAGATAAAGCACCAGACTTGTCTCTCTTGCTTAAAATAAATCGCTATGAGAGCCTGTCCGGGTCAGATATAAAAAAACAGTCTCTTCAACCACCTCATAAATCAGTAGCCAATCAGGTGCAATATGGCACTCTCTGCACCCCTCGTAATTACCCACCAAAGCATGATCTCGGTTTTTCTCTGGCAACGGTTCTCCAGCTGCGAGCATTTTTAATACACTAGTGAGCAAAGAGATGTCATAACCTTTACGCTGAACACGCTTCAAATCCTTTTTGAATTTGGTAGATGGTTTTATCTCATACATTAGCCAAGCAACTCCTTCATCATGGCATCTACATCCGTATATGATTTGCCGATAGACGGATCTGCTTTCATTCTCTGTACCTCTTTAATCGCTTCAACGGTTTCAGCATTAGGGGTATTCATCACAACCTCAAATGGCAAACCATTATTTCGAATGACCTGATGAAAAAAGATGTTTACAGCCGTAGACATATCCATTCCCAAACTCGAAAAAATCTGCTGCACCTGCTTCTTTGCATCCTGATCGGTTCTTATTGTTGTGCTAACCTTTGCCATATTCTAAAACTCCCTTCAATCTTTCAAATATGTTATATTATATGCATTTTTACATCAAAAGTAAATTAATTATTCATTATTGAATTATCTTCGTAGTCCGGATATGATATTCTTACTTGAACCCGTAAATGATTTCCTGTTTACAATTCATCAAATCGACCTTCTGATCTACGCTTCCTGCAACTTCTGCAACTTCTGGACAGCTCCTGCCTGATCTACGCATCATGCAACTCCTGCAACTCCTGCAACTTCTGGACAGCTCCTGCCTGATCTACGCATCCTGCAACTTCTGCAACTTCTGGACAGATCCTGCCTGATCTACGCATCCTGAAATAATTCGGGAAGTTTTCACTGTTTCCAACATGAATATTTCCCTATTTAGGGAAATACAGGATTGGTCAAAGCAAATTCAAATTTTGCATTCCGGAGAATAATTCATTTCCGGTTTACATTTATTATTCATTTTTGAATTGTCTTTTGATGACGAGGTCTGAGGTGAAAAGGAGATTATTGGTCTAGTTCTCAAGCTGCAAAATGATTCTTTGAAAGGGTAGTTGCCGCAATGAGGGAGTAGCCATGAAGGATGTGATGACCATGGAGCGTGATCCCATTAAAGGAGCAAAGCCTCTTCTGAAGGAAGTCTGGTACTTCAAATTGATTGGAAAACCTTATCAGTAGACTCTCTAGGTATGAGGACAGGTTCGAATTTGACTTTTACAGGTTCATTTGAGACAGGATGCAGAAGTAACTCGACAGCTTTTGCAGCCATTTCTCCAAAAGGTTGAGAAATGGTTGTTATTGATGGAATGGAAAAAAGACTAATGTCTGTTCCATCCATTCCCGCTAGGGCAATATCGTTTGGAACGCTGATACCGAATTTATGCAGTTCTTTGAGAGCGCCAACTGCCATCACGTCGTTTTCCGCCCATATAGCGGTAATATCCTTGAAATTTGGCTTCTTCACAAAGGAATCAATTGCTTCAGCGCTTGAGTCATAGTTGAAATTGCCCTCAAATACAAAATTCTCATCAAAATAGACATTGCACTCTTTCAGGGCATCCTTGAAGCCAATGGTGCGGTCTCTAGAAATGCTTATATGGTTTGGTCCTGTAATACAGGCGATTTTCTTGTGTCCTTTTGAGACTAGAAACTGTCCGATCAGATAGCCGGCTTTGTAGTTATCTAGTGTAACGCTACTGCAATTTGAATTGGCAATTTCACGGTCAATTAGAACAACTTTTCCAAGGGAGTTCTTCAAGCGTTTGCCAAGCAGGCTCGCATCTGATGCAGGGGAGATTATCAATCCATCAATATTCCTACTGTAGAAATCATCAAAAAGCTTGCTTTCAAGTTCTGGATTGTTATGATGGTTTCCTATGATCAGTCCCATGTCGTATTGCATGCAAATTCCTGAGATTGATTGAATGAAAAATCCAAAATCAAAATGAATTGATTCAGGAAGGATAAGGCCGATCAAACGACCGCTTTTGGCTCGCAAGCCAGAAGCCAGAAGGTTAGGTTTATAGTCAAGCATTTCAATGGCTTTGAGAACCCTTTCTCTTGTTTCTGCCTTCACTGGCCCATTTTTTGCAATCACCCGTGAAGCTGTGGAGGTTGAAGTCCCCGCTAATCTAGCCACATCTTTAATTGAACTCATTGTTTCTTCCTATAATGGTACCGATACCAAAAATGGATATCACATACACATTTATCTATGTTAACACAAAAAAACAGTTTTGAGAATACTTTTTATAAAATGTTATAAAATAGGGAAATACAAAAAGATATAGATTTTCCTTGACAACTCGTTGAAAGTGGATTGATAATAATGATAGGAAAGTGGGAACGATACCATTTTATGAAAACGTTTTCATGATAATCATTCCTTTTTCCTTTATTACAGCGTTTGATATTGCTTGGGCAATATACAAAAAATAGGAGGAGAAAATGAAAAAAATCATTTCTATTGTAATGGTTCTTGTTCTGTGCAGTGCGATGGTGTTTGCCAATGGAACTGCGGAAGCGGAAAAGAAAGATGATGGGAAACTGAAGATAATGCTTTCAAATGCATATTACACAGCCCCGTATTGTGCTGCTTACAATCCGTCAGCTCAGAAAACAGCTGAAGCGCTTGGAATGGAACTCACAATTCTTGATGGAAACGGAAACCAGCAGACACAACTTGAGCATGCCAATCTTGCCATAGCTGAAGGTTATGACGGATTTCTGTATTTCCCTGCTGATGTTGATGGAGCTCTGCCTGTAATCGAAGCCTTGAATGATTCTGGCATCGCTTGGGTTGGTGTAAATGCCTACACAGGTGACAAGATCAAGGAAGTCGGTATGAAGTATTATGTCGGGCCGGATGCTTCTTCTCATGGTCATACAATGGCAGCAACAGTAAAGGAGCTCTTCCCTGATGGTTGCAACCTGGTTGGTATTGAAGGAACTGCTGGACATATGCAGACTCTGTATATCAATGATGCTCTTGCCGAGGATCTGAGTTCTGAGTATGTATGGCTTGATAGGCAGGACTGCAACTTCCAGGCTGAACTTGCTATGACAAAGATGACTGATATGCTTACTGCTTATGGGGTTAGATCCAAAGGTGGAAAGATTGATTGCATCGTTTCTCATGATGGTGGAATGCTTACTGGAATCATGTCAGCTCTTGAAGCGGCTGGCTTGAAGCCTGGTGATGTGAAGATCATCGCAATGGGATCCAATAAGGTCCTTTATGATGCTCTTGCCTCGGGATGGCTGTCTGCTTGTTCAACTCAGGATCCTGTTGCAGAGGCGAAACTTGCTGTTGAGACTCTCTATAAAGTAATCCAGGGAACAGCCGAAGAAGGCTGGACCAAGCTTCCGACCCCAGTTGCTTATCCTGAAACAAAGGATAACTTCAACTGGTTCTAAGTTTATTCAATTCTTGTATGGCATGTTCGCATGCCATACAGGATTATTTTTGATGGGTTATAAAATGAATGATTATATTTTGGAGATGAGAAACATTACCAAGACATTTCCGGGCGTTTTAGCACTGGATGATGTAAGTCTTAAGGTAAAGAAAGGTGAAGTCCATGCATTAATTGGTGAAAACGGTGCTGGAAAATCTACATTGATGAAAATTCTAAATGGTGTTTATCAAGCAAACAAAGGGGACATTTTCTTGAATGGGGTTGAAACCAGGATCAAAGACACAACAGATGCAAAGCAAAAAGGAATCGGTCTAGTTTTCCAGGAATTCAATCTTGTTGATTCGTTAAGCGTTTCTGAAAATATATTCATGAATAGATTAAAAAAGACTAAAGGCCGAATTGATTGGAAAGGAATCGATAAGGAAGCCCAAAAACTTCTTGATGGTTATGAATTCAATTTTAGTGCGACAGAGAAAGTTGAAAATCTGAGCGCCGCACAGAAACAACTTGTAGAGATTGCCAAAGTCCTATCTTATAATGCGAAGATTGTCGTTATGGATGAACCGACTAGTTCTTTGACTAGCAATGAAACAGAGATTCTATTTGGAATAATCGAAAAATTAAAAAAAGAAAGTGTTTCCATTATTTTCATCTCCCATAAACTGGAAGAGGTTTTTCGTCTTTGCGATACAACTACAGTCTTGCGGGATGGAAAAGTTATTGATACAAAAAACACCAAGGATTTTTCGAGAGATGAGATTATTGAAAAGATGGTTGGTCGAAGCGTTTCTGCAGAATACCCTAAGAAGCAATGCGAAATTGGTGAAACTATCCTGAAAGTTGAGGGGCTAACAAGAAAAGGAATCGTCAATGATATTTCTTTTGAACTTCATAGAGGAGAAATCTTAGGTTTTGCTGGATTGGTAGGTTCTGGCCGTACAGAGACTGCTGAAGCAATCTTCGGTGCAGAAAAAATGGATTCAGGAAATATCTGGATTAATGGCAAGAAAACAGAAATTCATTCGACCAGTCAAGGAAAATCTGAGGGAATCGGGCTTCTTACTGAGGATCGGAAAGAAACTGGTCTTGTGCTTAATTATGACCTTGTGAAGAATATATCAATTACTAACCTTGAAAAAATAAAAAAGAGAAGATTCCTTTCAAAAAAGAAGGAAACCGAACAGACAACAGCTCTTTCGGTAGAACTTAATGTCAAGACACCTTCAATGAAGCAACTGGCCATGAACCTCTCTGGCGGCAATCAACAGAAGGTAGTGTTTGCCAAATGGCTTTTCTCAGACGTTGAGATCCTGATTCTTGATGAACCTACCAGAGGAATTGATGTTGGCGCAAAATATGAAATCTATCAGCTTATGAATAAGCTTGCCGAATCTGGAAAAGCAATCATTATGATTTCTTCTGAATTGCCAGAAGTCCTGGGAATGAGTGATAGGGTGGTTGTATTAAGCGGTGGAGAAAAAGTCGGTGAGCTTTCCAAATTTGAAGCCACTCCTGCTGCTGTAATGGCTCTTGCGGTAAAGAATTGAGGTAGAATATGGCTGATAAGAAAAGAGTATTGAGTTTTTTCCGTGAATGGGGAATGATTTTTCTGATTATTGTGATTACAATCATAGCTTCAATTGTAAGGCCTGCCTTCCTTACTGGAAGCAATATGATGAACATTCTCAGAGCCTATTCTACAATTGGAATTGCATCAGTAGGAATGGCATTTGCCATTATTGGCGGCGGAATGGATCTTTCTGTGGGATCTACCATATCGCTGAGTGCTGTTATTACGATGCTTATTGTCAATGCACAAACGATTAACGGAGTAATTCCAATTTATACTTCACTGCTGGTAATTGTTGTTGGAATTGCCGTCGGTGGTATTGTTGGTGCAATCAATGGCGGAATAATGGCTGTTGTGAATGGAAAGATGGCAGAAAGTTTTATTATCACATATGCTATGCAGATTGTTGTAGGTGCTGTTGCACAAGCAGTTGTAAAAGGTAATTTCCAGGCTGCTCTTTATAAAGAAGGGCTTTTCAAGCAATTTGGAATTGGTGTGACTCCTGTTATCTTTTTTCTAGTTGTTGCTGCGATAATGGAATTCATATTAATGAAAACCGTTTTTGGAAGAAGCTTGTTTTTCCTTGGTGCAAACATGAAAGCCGCCAAAATGGCTGGAGTAAGAACCAAATACGTTAGATTCATGTCCCATTTGATTTGTGGAATGTGTGCCGGTCTAGCCGGTGTTCTGGTTGTTAGCCGTGTCAATTCTGCATCTGTTCTACAGGGTTCGGGTTATGAATTTGATGCGATGGTTTGTGTTGCAATTGGTGGAACTTCACTTGATGGTGGTTCGGGAAGCATAACAAAAACCGTTCTTGGCGTCCTTGTCATAGGTTTTTTGCTTACAGCTTTGAATGTTCTTGGTGTTCAGTCTAATGCACAACTTATTGTTCGTGGTGTCGTGATAGTAGTGGCAGTAACACTTGATACCTTCAACAAAACCGCAAAAATGAAGGAGGTGCTAAAATGAAAATCAATGTGAAAGAAACCGGGAAGAAAATGCTAAAAGAACAGCCGGTCCTCTTATTGTTCCTGGTATTTATAATCATGATGATTATTTCAAAGCCATCATTTGTGACCATGAAAAATATAAAGAACATCCTGATAGACGTTTCCATCTATGGTGTTTCCGCACTTGCCATGACAATAGCGATAATCACTGGGGCTTTCGATCTTTCTCTTTCTTCTAACTTTGCATGGGCACAAATTTTCTTCTGCTATCTTCTGAAAGCTTTTGAAAACTCACCAGTCTGTATTCCTGCTGCAATGATATTGACCATTTTATCTTGCATGCTGATTGGCAGTTTCAATGGCACAATTGTCGTTCTATGTAAAATCCCAGCATTTATCGTCACTATGGCAACAATGATCATGGTGAAGGGCATCTGCTTGGTATTCACTGGTGGAAACATGATGAGCACCAGCAATCCTTTTATCAAGGCAATGGGGAAAGGAACATTCCTTGGGTTGTCCTACCTGACTTACATTTTCATAGCCATTATTTTTATTGCTTATTTTGTGATGAAATATACACGCTTTGGAAGGAATCTCTATGCTACGGGCGGAAACTATAAAGTTGCAGAACTTTCAGGTATTAATGTTAAATTCTGTAAATTCAGCATATTTGTAATTCTGGGCATGGCAGCTGGTGTTTCTGGAATAATGTTTGTCTGCTTGATGCGAGCAGGTTCAGTTCTTTATGGCACTGATCTGGCTTTGACTTGTGTTGCGGCTACGGTTGTCGGAGGAACTCCACTTACTGGCGGTAAAGGCAGTGTCTTGAGAACGGTCTTAGGAATTCTTTTGATCTATGTCCTTTACAAAGGCCTGGCTTTCTTAGGGCTTCAGGGCTATTTCAATACAATGATTCGAGGAATTGTTCTTCTTCTTGTTGTATCAATCGATGCTTATATGAATAGGAATGCGAGGTAATTTGATGAAGATTGTTATTGGTTCAATTCAATGCGAGGGCAATACCCTGACTCCAGTTTTGACCAGATATGATGATTTTGACAAAGCTTTCGGCAATGATATGCTTGAAAGAATTCATGTCGTAGACATGCTTGAAGACCGGAATGCAGTAATTGTTCCGACTCTTTATGCACATGCGCTGCCTGGAGGGCCTGTAAATAAAAAAGACTTTCTCAAGCTCGTAAAACAGCTTGTGAATTCAATTCCAGAATCTGGCATTGATGGCGTCTGGCTATATCTTCATGGTGCAATGTATGTTGACGAAATCGAAAGCGGAGATGCCTTCATTCTGAAGAAAATCAGAGACAAAGTAGGGTATGATGTGCCGATTTCCGTGGGCATGGATTTTCATGCCAACAACTCTGATGAAGTTTTCAAACTGGCAAATGTCATCTGCGGGTTCCGTACCGCACCGCATATTGACAGGATTGAAACAGAGAAAAGGGCAATGAGGCTTCTTTTTGAGTGTATTGACAATCATATTCTTCCAAGACCGCAGTTTGCAAGAGCCAATGTCTGTATTCCAGGGGATGCTGTGCTTACTTCTGAGCAACCGCTCAAAGATATAATGAAAGCAGCTGAAGAGATGGAGAAGTTACCTGGAATGATGTGTGTTCAAGTTTTCAATGGTCAACCATGGGTAGATACTCCTTATATGGGACCGAACATGGTAGTTACCCATCAAGACAATGATGTTCTTGCCAAGAAGTGTGCTGATGAGCTTGCTCGAATGTACTATGATAGGCGTCATGATTTCAAATTTCTGATAGAGGCCGTTGAACCAGAAGCTGCGATTTCCCTTGCAGAAAAGCAGGAATTCGGTCCTGTTTTCATTTCAGACAGCGGTGATAATACAACCGCTGGAGCCGCAGGTGACAATGCATTCCTGCTTAATCTGCTGATTGAATCAGGCTTTGACCATCTGCTACTTGCCGGAATAATGGACAAAAAAGCTGTCGATGCATGTTATGAAGCTGACATGGGTTCGGAATTGGATCTTTCTGTTGGCGGTAGCCTTGACTCAAATAGCGAAAAAGCCAGGATACATGGGAAATTGATACATATCGGAGATATTCTCAGCTACACCGGTGGAAATGCAGGAAGAAGTGCAACTCTTGATTGCGGAAATATCACTGTTGTTCTGACAGAGAACCGTGCTGCGATTACCAGTGAAGAAATATTCAAGTCAATTAATCTTGATTATTCCCTGTACAAGGTGATTGTTGTAAAGCTTGGATATCTTTTCCCTGGGTTGGAGAAAATTGCAAGGAAATCAATTCTTGCATTTACTCCTGGCAGTTCTACGGAAAGATTGCAGGACATGAATATGAAAAACATCCGAAGGCCTATGTACCCATTGGATGATAATTTTATCAATTAATTAAGCAGGAGGAACCTATGGCTTATTACAATGAAAACGAAACTCAGAAAAGGCTTGAGAAAGTCAGAGAGATACTGAGGAAGAAAGGATTGGATGCAGCTCTTGTGTATTTCGATGAGCTCAATGTCGCTAACGGATGGTACCTAACCGGTTGGTGCGGACAATTTGAAAAAGGTGCCGTTCTGGTTCCCGTCAAGGGAGATCCTATGCTTCTTGGCGGACCGGAAAGCCAGCCATTTGCAAAAATGAATGCTGCAATCAAAGATACCAGGTGTTTCCCGGTTTTCATGGTTCCAGATGAAGAGTACCCGAATTCCATCATTATCAATTTCAAGCAGCTGAATGAAGAGTTGAGAGGCGAAGGTACAATTCTAAGAAAAATTGGATTTGTTGGTACCGATACAATTCCACTTCAAGTTTACAATGAATTTAAAGCTGGCTTCGAGGGAATTGAAATAGTTGATATTACCCCAGAATACGAAGTTCTGAGAGCTTATAAATCTGAATGGGAAAGGGAACAGATGAAAAAGGCTGTTCATCTTTGCGATCTTGCATATGACCAGATGGTTGCCGCAGTCAGGCCAGGAGCTTATGAATATGAAGTTTCTGCGGCTGGTGAATATGTTTGCAGAAAAAACGGAGCATCAAGTTTTGCTTATTCGACAATTGTGGGTTCTGGCGAACGAGCTATGGCTGTTGTTCCGACTGCTACCAACAAACAGATGAATGACGGCGAGCTTGTAATGCTTGGCATTGCCCCTAGATTCAATGGCTATGCCGGTACTTTTGGAGACACTGTTCCAGTAAACGGCGTATACACTAAAAGGCAGAAAGATCTAATGAATTACATGAGAGAGACAATGCAACTGACCAAGGCGATGCTCAAACCTGGAATGACCGGAAGGGAAATTGATGTGCCAGGAAGAAAGTATTATGAGAAGCACGGCTTGGAAAAATACATTATCTGCCCGTTTGCCCATACTATTGGACTTATGGAAGCCGAATCCCCTTTCTTTGGACCAAATGGAGACTTCGTTCTTCAGCCGGGCATGACTGTGATGGTTGATATCAGCTTCTTCGGTCATCCCGAACTTTATGGTGGAAGAATTGAGACAGGATACATTATCACTGATAATGGTTGTGTTCCGATGTCGCCAAAAATGGATGAATACTTCAGTCATAATCTGTAGATAGGAGGTTTATATGGCTCTTGGAAAGAAAACTTGGGTATTTGCAGATGGAGATCTTCCACCGCACGGTGAAAAGGAACCTTTTGGGCATGAAGCTCTTATGGTTGTTAACAATGGTGAACAAGATGCAAAAATTGAACTTGAATTTCTGTTCGAAGACAAAGAACCCCAAAAAGGCGTTCATATCACAGTCCCTGCAAAGAGAGTGAATTGCTTTCGAATGGATTATCCTGTTGGTGATGAGAAATTCAGTGTGCCATTCGGTCAGTATGCGTTGATTCTTAATAGTGACGTTCCTGTAGTATGCCTTTATGGGCGCTTGGATCGTCGTCCAGACATGGCATACTATCCAATTGGCGGTTTTTCGAATTAATCAAGGAGCTATTTAATGACAAATAAAGAACTTGCAGAAAAAGCTTTGAAAGAAGGTAATGGCGTATTCCGCCTTATCCCAAATTGGGTTCCACGATCATTTTGCAGACCAGGAAGAAGAATCAAACTTCATCCAGATGATTACTATGCTTTAGGTTTGGAGCGTGGAGCAATAGATGAACGATGGTTTGCTTCGACAACACATGCTGAAAATGGTCCGGGAACACCAGATGATGAAGGACTGTCTTATATTGCAATCGATGAAGAAGGCAAAGAAAGAATTCTGCTTAGGGATGCTGTTTCAGAACTAGGCGCAAAAGTAGTAGGTGAGTACATCTGGAACAAGTATCATAGATGGCCCGCATATTCGAAATTCTTTGATAATCTTGGTCCACTTCCCCATCATATCCACCATAACGATGAGATGGCAGCCCTTACAGGACAGAAAGGCAAGCCGGAAATGTATTTCTTCCCTGCCCAGTATAATAACTATCCGGGTGAATTCGGGTATACCTTTTTTGGGTTGAATCCTGATGTGACAAAGGAAGAGTTCAAGAAAGCCCTGGAAAACTTTGAGAAGGGTGATAACCATCTTCTTGAACTATCACATGCTTTCAAGCTTCAGGTAGATACCGGCTGGGATGTTCCACCCGGAGTTCTTCATGCCCCAGGATCGTTCTGCACATATGAACCGCAGTTTGCATCTGATGTTTTTGCAATGTATCAATCTGTTCTGCTTGGGGATCATACTACTCCTTCCAATCTTCTTTGGAAGGATACTCCCAAAAACATGTTGGGAGATTTTGATCATCTTGCTGCCGTCGCTGATTGGGATCTCAATACTGATCCGAATTTCCATGAGCATAGATTCATGGCACCTAAGCCAGTTCGTCCTGAGGCAGAAATGAAGAGGGCGGGTTATCTTGAAGAGTGGGTCTGTTATAAATGCAAGCTCGCTTGTGCAAAGAGGCTTACAGTCTATCCAGGACAATCCGTTCTGATCAAAGATGGTGCGCCATATGGTTTGATTATGCTTGAAGGGCATGGAAAACTCAATGACTGGGATATTGAATCTCCTACCCAGATCAGATATGGGCAGCTTACAAATGATGAATTCTTTGTTACAGCAGATGCAGCAGCTAAAGGAGTGAAGATTACTAATCAATCAAAGTGTGATCCATTGGTAATGTTGAAGCACTTCAGTGAAAACCCTGATTTGGTGATTGAATAGAATAGCTTCGAGCCCGGTGAATAGCCGGGCTCAGTTAAAAAAAGGAATGAGTAATGGAACGTTACGCTTGGAAAGCAAAGGTCATACCTGGAAAACTTGAGGAATACCGTAAAAGACACAACAATATCTGGCCTGAAATGAAAAAGATGCTCAAGGAAGCAGGTATTTCTAACTACTCAATCTGGAATACTGGTGATGAACTCTTTGGGTACTATGAATGTGAAAGCATAGAGAAGGCCTCAGAAATCCAATCCCACAGTGAAATCAATGCCCAATGGGATTTTTTTCTTAAAGATGTGATGATAGCTGAGAAAGATCCCATCACAGGAGCACAGCCTCTTCTGAAGGAAGTCTGGTACTTCAAATAGA
>JALNXV010000517.1 GCA_023230175.1 Candidatus Cloacimonadota bacterium | reverse complement strand
GAGCTTGGAAGCTGACTTCCGGATCGACAGCGACATACTCCTGAAGTACCCGGACTTCCCGAAGATCGCGATTACGTACTCGCTGACGGAGAACAAGGAAGAGTCCGGAGGAAACGGGGATGAGCTCAAGAAGGCGATCGAAGACTACAACGGCATGTTCGGGACTTCCTTCGGCCTGGATTCCATTGATTCCTACAATGCGGATCTCACGAAGCGCTTCGCAAGGAAGGACGAGAAGTACAGCGCAAGGAGCCAGCAGCTCGACATCGTGATCGTTGCGGAACGGCTGCTGACCGGATTCGATGCCCCATGCCTGTCGACCATCTTCATCGACCGGCAGCCTATGTCCATGCACAAGCTGATCCAGGCATTCTCCAGGACGAACAGGCTGTATGACAGGAACAAGAGCAAAGGCAACGTCATCACCTTCCAGGCTCCCGGCACATACCGGAAAGTCATAGATGATGCGATCACCCTCTTCTCCAAAGGCGGCAAGGGCGATGTCCTCGCGCCATCATTCCCTGAGGCGGAGCAGGATTTGAAGCAGGCTCTGCTGAAGCTGAGGGCAATTGCGCCTTCGCCTGATTCCTGTGCTTCGTTCGGGACGGACAGGACCCGCAAGAAGACATTCTGCCTGGCATTCCAGCAGGTCGACAGCGCCTTGTTCCGGATCAGGACATACATTGAATGGAATCTGAAGGACCTCGAACGCGATTACGGGCTGAGCAAGGAAGAATACAGCAAGTATGCCGGGTGGTATCATAATTTCATGGATGAAGGCAAGACTGACGACTCTGATGACGGCGGAGGCGATGGACATCCTGGTCCTGACGAGGATTACGAACTCCAGACCTATGGCAAGGAGACAATCGACTACATCTACATAGTGAGGCTAATCCAGAAATACGTCGATTCAGGTGATGTGTCCGACCAGGACATCGAGGACAGCATCGGGATCCTGAGCAAGACTGCCCCCAAGCTCGGCGAGGAGCTCTGGAAGCTGTGGGATTCCGTCAAGGAGGATCCATCCAAGTACAAGGATGCCGACATCACTGTGCTCTTCGAGAGGATGAAGGAAGACGCCAGGGACAAGGCTCTCAGGGAAGTGAGCGAGGAATACTGCCTTGATTTCGAGGATGTCGAATACTCTGCGCATTGCTACATGAGAGAGCAGGATGAAGTGCCGAACTTCGACCAGATCCGCAAGAATTCACGGCCGCTTGAGTATTCCGAGAAGACAGGCAAGAGGATCATTCCGCTGAGCTATTACAGGATTGTAAGAAGCGCCCTGAAGAGGACCTTCGACGATTACGTCCTTCCGTTCAGGGATTATTCCTGAGACTGCATTTTATCATCGTGCTCGTAGCAGATGGGCTGTGGATGCAAAGTGCGAACGGACATCCTGCCCATCCGCTGCTTGTCTTTTGCCCGAGAGACAGGCTTTGAGAAGTAGCGGATATTCAGGGCTTTCATTCTAAATAAATTTATAAGATTTTATTATTTTTTGAATTTTGGATAATTATTTTTGTAATTTTGTCTATATTGACTTAATTCTCAATTCAAAGTATATTAGGGTATCAAAGCGAAAGGAGAAAGAAGTTTTGAAACAAGTATCAGCATCAGTATTATATAATAACGTCAAATTTGCAGCAAAGCAGAAGCAGATGAAGATCGGCGATATCGAAGAAAAAGCAGGGGTCAGCCCTGGGTATTTTTCACGCCTCGCCGGGAAGGATGATAGAAACAGCACTATCGATGCCCTGATGAATGTGGCAGACCTTCTGGGTGTGAGCTTTGAGCTTCTGCTGACTTCTGATCTGGAAAGCAAGACACCGACAGAAAGGCTTGTGCTCGACTTCATCAAGCGCCTTGCGTCTTCAACTGCCGAGGACAATATTTCATGGCAAACATTCAAGCATGATGATCTGCTTCCTCCTGAATATTCTGAAATTAATGATTATGATCCGCCGCAATTCAGCGCAATACAACGCAAGGACGGAACATATGAGGTGACAGATTATCAGTTTAAGTCCATGTTCAATCCCGAAGCGCAGCTTGATGGCGACTCCTTCATAGCACATGATGCCAATCTGGGCGCAATCTTCTTGATGAAGGTCCGCTATGGCGCTGAGCCGGGCCTGGAGCTTTACCTTTTCAACAATGGTGTGACTGATGCGATTGCCTGGGGTTATCAGAGTGATGCAGACGGCTGCTATGGGCCACTCTCTTCCCTTTACACCACTGCGCTTGAATCAAGCAGGCATATCCAGATCAGCAGCAGAGCCAAGGATGCCCTCAGAATCTTTCTTTCCAATGAAGCTCCGAAGAAGCAGAGCGACTGGACTGGAGATGACATCCCATTTTAGGATAATTGGCAGCAGCCGCTGTTAATATGCTGTGGGCAGCATGTGCATAAGGTGTTAAGTAGTTTTCTGCAACTTTTTTCTATATAGGAAGGATGCAGAATGCGGCTAGAAAGCATTGCTTTCCAATATAATTCAAAAGACTTAAATTTT
>JALNXV010000078.1 GCA_023230175.1 Candidatus Cloacimonadota bacterium | reverse complement strand
GCATATTTTATATTAAAAATGTATATTAACAAGACTAAGGATAATATATTAATTAACAGAGAAAGAGATATATCAGAAAAGTTATTACTTAACGTATTACCTGAAAAAGTATTACAAGAACTAAAATTAAATGGAGAATATCATCCGGAAGTATTTTCAAATTGTGCAGTTTTATTTGCTGATATAGTCAATTTCACGAAAATTAGTGAGAATTTAAATCCGCGTATTCTAATACAAGAATTAAATGATATTTTCACTGAATTCGATTATATATTTTCAAGAAACCATTGTGAGAGAATAAAAACTAATGGTGATTCATATATTGGCGTTTGTGGTTTACCGGAACATATAGCAGACAATAGCGATAAATTACTAAAATCAGCTATAGAAATGAGACAATATTTAAACAACAGGAATCAAACAAATAATTTAAAATGGGAAGTAAGATTTGGTTTACATACCGGAACAGTTATAGCTGCGATAACAGGAGTTAAAAAATATGTATTTGATATCTTTGGAGATACAGTAAATCTAACTTCAAGAATACAAAATATTGCTGACCCAATGGAAATTACAGTTTCTGAAGATTTTTATTTACACTTAAAAATAAAATATATTTTTAACCATAAAATCATAATTAATATTAAAGGAAAAGGCGAGATACCTGTTTATATTTTGTCTAACGAGGATAATAATGAGCTATAAACATAAAAAAAGATTCGGTCAACACTTTTTAAATGATAATGAAATTTTAGAAAAGATAATAAGTTATGCTGACCTACGCGAAAATGATACTGTTTGGGAAATTGGACCCGGAATGGGTGCACTTACAGATAAACTCATTCAAAATAATATAAGATTAAATCTTTTTGAAATTGATAATGATTTGATACCAATTTTAAAAACTAAATACTCCAATAAATGCAATATTATACATCAAGATATTTTAAAAATTAACTGGCAACAAGAATTGGAAAATAAAATAGTAAAAATCGTGAGTAACCTACCATATCAAATAAGCTCACCATTTTTATACAAAATATCTGAAAATTATAATTCTTTTGAAACTGTTGTTATTATGCTTCAAAAAGAAGTAGCAAAAAGAATCTGTTCAACAAGTGGCAAAAAAGACTATGGAGTTCTATCCTTAAAGATTCAATTCTTCTTTAATACAGAATATTTATTTGAGGTTCCTCCTGAAAAATTTACTCCACCCCCGGAAGTTAATTCAAGTGTAATAAAATTAACCCCAAGAAAAGATATTAAATTTAGTTATAATACTAAGTTTTTTTGGCAATTAGTTGAAAATTCATTTCGTAATAGACGTAAAACATTAAGAAATAATTTAAAAATATATGCCTTACCAAAAGAAATATTAAACTCTGATACTTGCCCAATTGATTTAAATCGTAGAGGAGAAACTCTTAGTGAAGAAGAATTTATTACTCTTCATAATTTTATATGTAAGTTTACTTCTTGCTGAGAGTAATTTAAACACCAGTTATAATTCTTATAATCAGTCTTCTGTCTTAGAGAATAATTTTCAGTGGGATGAAATATTCGATTCTTACTGGAATGTTAATTTTTTAACTCATTATTCTTATGCTCAAAATTCTTACTTTGATAGAAGCTCAAAAAATACTTTTTATAATTACAAACTTTCATATGACAAATATAATCTAAAACCCTATTTATTATATCAAACAAGTTATTTTTATAATACCGGGTTACCGGAGGATTCAGTTTCTGTTAATGATAAAAACATACAAAAGGCAGGCTTTGGAACAAATATCTCATTTATTGAAAATAGAATAAACTTTTTTCATGAAAATACCTACACAAAATTAAATAATTCGCATAATGATTATTATGGATGGTTTTCTAAATATGCACTAAATTACTCAAATAGAACATCGAATTACTTAAGAAACAATAGATATGATTTTACTTTGTATTATAACAATAATGATGTTTATCTTGATCGATCGAAAAATGCAGGTATAAATTTAATTTACAATTATCAGAAAACTAATAACTTTTTATTACGCACATATTTGGATTATAAAAAAAATGATATTTATTCATATAATAAAAAAACTGACGAAAATGAATTATATGATTGTTTAGTTGAGTTTAAATCCTTAAAACTACTTACTACATCCTTAATATGGGACTTGCACAATCAAAGCAATTATAAAAAAACCGAATATAAAGAAAATTATAATAGAAATAATCGAACTTTTGACAATAACCTATCATATAAATTAACTTACAAATCTAATCCTATAGATTACTATATTGGCTTAAATATACTATATAAAAAAAGATACTTGAAATTTAATAATCAAGATAGAGAATCATTTGAAAAAAAACTTATTAACGGTGCTATTATTAATTTTGCTATGCTTGATACTTTCAAAATAGAAATAGTTACATCATTATTACAAAATTTTCATTCAGATTCTTATAATTTTTTAGACAACGATAGATATTTAAATTCCTATAATATATATATATTAAAAAATTTCAAGAATTTTCATATAGCTAATAGTTTTAGCTATATCAATGGTGAACAGGTTTATATTGACAAATTACTTTCGGCAAATAATCATAATAAAAAAAGTTATATCTGGATTCCTGAATTTGAATATCATTTTTCTAAATCATTAAATATTTTCAATAGATATAGCATAAGAGCAGACTATGAAACGTTTATTTGGAATGAATATATGAATGATAGATTTTTTAGAAACCTAAATGGAGAATGGGGCTTGAAGATAAAGGGATATATGAATGAAAATAATGATAACACATTTCAGATATATACAGCATTTATCTTAGAGCATTCTGAAACTGCTGAATTATTAGATGATAAATGGATACAAAACATAAATGAATACCAAAGAAAGTATCTTATTTCATTGACTATTAATCATAGATTTATTTATTTTAAATTCCAACCTTTATTAAAAAATTTCAATGATAACTATGAAATTGAATTACAAACAGATTTAATATGTAATGTCCAAGATAATCTTTATTTTACTATTTCAGTTAATCCGGTAGGAAAGACATTCAACCAAATGATTTGGAGACTTAATACTTCATTAAAATATAATTTTTAAAATTTTTGAATAGTTTTAACTCATTTCAGATAGCATAAAACAACAAAAAAATATAGTTTTTTGTTGTTTCTATAGTATGACATATATTTTTAATTTAATAATTTCTCAAGATTTTTAAAAAATATTTTACTATTTTGCATAGAGTTAAGTTAAGTATTTAAATTGAATCAAAAATATATCTTGACTTAAAATCTAATATCTTAAATATTGGCTTTAAAGGTTACGGGGTGTAGCGCAGTCCGGTTAGCGCACTTGATTTGGGATCAAGGAGTCGGAGGTTCGAATCCTCTCACCCCGACCAGTTTATAGAGTGAAAAACAGATAAGCGGGTGCTTAGCTCAGTTGGGAGAGCGCTTGCCTTACAAGCAAGTGGTCAGGGGTTCAAGTCCCTTAGCACCCACCATTATTTGTTTTATATCGGGTGCTTAGCTCAGTTGGGAGAGCGCTTGCCTTACAAGCAAGTGGTCAGGGGTTCAAGTCCCTTAGCACCCACCATTTAGCAAACACCTGAGGGTGTTTTTTTTATTTTAAAGCATAAAAATTTATCATTTGGAGATATTATGAGCAAATTTATAATTTTTGGTGCTAACGGTATGCTTGCAAATGCAATCAGAAATAATCAATTTTTTAATGATAATATCTCATTTAATTCCAAAGATGGAGATATAACTAATTTTAAGCTAATTGAAGGTATTATCAAAAAACATAAACCTAAATACTTAATAAATTGTGCTGCTTATACTGATGTTACTAAAGCAGAGATTGAAACAGACAGAGCTTTTCAAGTCAATGCTGAAGGTAGCAAAAATTTAGCAATTTTATCAAAAGAATCCAATTGTAAATTAATTCATTTCAGCACTGACTATGTTTTTAAAGGAAATAAGAACATAGAATATACTGAAGATATGCCTGTAGATCCGGTAAATGTTTATGGTGCTTCTAAAGCTAAAGGTGAAGAATACATACTAAAATATGCACCAAAATCATTAATTATAAGAGTTTCTTGGCTTTATGGAACTAATGGCAAAAATTTTGTTTCAACAATTTCTAAGATTATGAGAGAAAGAAATGAATTAAAAATTGTTTCAGATCAATTTGGCAAAACGACATATACTATAGATGCCACTGAAGCAACAATTGATCTGATATCAAAGGATTTAGAGGGTATTTTTCATTATGCAAATGATGGTATTAATTCAAGATTTGATTTTACCAAAAAAATATATGAATATTTAAACAATATAAGTTCATTTGAGTGTGATATTAAACCTATCTCCTCTGATGAATATCCTGACAATACTCCTCGACCTAAATGGTCTATTTTAAATACAAGTAAATACTGCATAGCAACAAATAAAAGAATTAACCATTGGAATAATTCATTATTTCATTTTTTAAACAATATGCAGGCAAAGACTATTGAATAATTTTGTTTTGCGAGCATCCTTGCTTACACTTAAAAAAATCCTTAACTAAAAGAATATCAATTAATAAACTATGACAATATTTAATAATATTTAACCGTCTCTAATATTATCTTATAGAAATATTTAGCTCAAGATCGCCATCAATAGATGCATAAACTCTATCCCCTGAATATAATTGACCAATTCCTGACGGAGTACCGGTAAATATTATATCTCCTTGTTTAAGTGGAAAAAAATGTGATAAGTAACAGATAATATCAATAGGTTTAAAAATCATTTGAGAAGTATTCACAGTTTGTTTTATTTGATTATTAACATATAGTTGCATATTAAGATTATTAAGTAAGTCCGAATTATCAACCTTTTTAAAATACGAAATTGGAGCTGAATGAAAAAAACCTTTTGCTACTGACCAAGGTAAACCTTTTTCTTTGGCTTTTTGTTGTAAATCTCTTAACGTTAAATCAATTCCAACACCATAAGCCCCGATACATTTTCCTGCATCTTGAGCATTAAGATTCATTCCTCCCTGTTTTAGATAAATCAACATTTCAAGTTCATAATCCATTCTTTGACTTAGATTAGGGATAGTAATTAACTCTTCATTATAGCATATTGATGTTTCTGGTTTTATAAAAATAACCGGTGTTTCGCTTTGTTTATGAGACATCTCAGTGATATGGTCAGAATAGTTTAAACCTAAGCAAAAAATTGTATTAATGATATCATCGGTACTATCAGTGAAATAAATTTTCATATTCTACCTATACATTTTCAATCATTAAACTATTTTTATTTAGATATGCGTATATCTCAAAATAGTTATTAAAATATATGTCTGAGTTTTTTTGTATTTCTTTTTTTTCAAAATCAGAATATTTATCATTAATTGCAAAAACAGTCATTCCTGCATTTTTACCGGCATTAACTCCGTGCAAACTATCTTCAATAACAATACAATCTTCGGGTTTAACCTTTAAATCCTTTGCTGTTTTTAGATAAATATCCGGCTCCGGTTTCCCTTTTAAACCACTACATCCGGTAGTAATTGTTTTAAAAAAATCAATAACATTATTTGATGACAAAACAGCTTTAGTTAATGAAAGCTCATTACTTGTTCCGACAGCTAATTTGATATTATTGGTTGACAAGTATTTTATTAATTTTTCACTACCATCTCTTAGTTTCAATTTTTGAGAATATGCATAATTTACTTCACTAACCCATTCTTGAATAATATCTTCAATACTTTCATTTAAAGAAAATCTGGTTTTAAAATAAATAGCTAAATCTGCTATCCCATTACTTTTCATATTTTCAAATAAATCATCTGGGGGCTCAATATTTCTTCTTTTAAGAAAATTTCTGTCAAGTTCGTCCCATAAAGACATTGAATCTATAAGAGTACCATCTAAATCAAATATTACAGCTTGTATTTTTTTATTCATATCCTTCTCTTGTTTAATTTTATTTATTCATTAAATAATTACGTAATTTACCACTTATCATATCCATAATCCAGACAGTAAAAGCAATAAGAATCATAATCATACTGACATTTTTCCATCTGAGTAATTGTTGTTGTTGTTGTAATGCTTGCCCGATGCCACCACCACCAACAAACCCCACTATTGTAGCCATTCTGATATTTATATCCCATCTATATATTGTAAAAGCTAAAAAAGGAGATATTATTTGAGGGATAACGGCAAAGGTCCAAACTTGTAAAAAATTAGCTCCGGTGGCTTGAATAGCTTCTATGGGGCCATTGTCGATATTTTCAATTTGTTCTGAGTAAAGCTTTACTAAACTGGCTATAGAATGTATCATAAGAGCAAGCATACCCGCAAATGGACCGATACCTACCCATACGCTAAAGATTATTGCCCATACAATTGCTTCGATTGATCTGAAAGCCGTTGCTATTGTCCTTACAAGGGTATATATAGTATTACCTAAAAACGTATTTGGCATTAGATTTCTAGCTGCAAAAAAACTCAAAAAGAAAGCAAAGGGTATAGCTAAAATTGTTGCCATTAATGCTAAAAAAATTGTTTCAATTAATTTAAGCAGCATAGGATAAAACAATTCAAAATTCGGGTTAAATAAATCTTTTAGTATGTTTAAGGTATTTGAAAACCTCATAAAAAATTTCACAGGATTAATTTCGACAATAATAACACCAGTAATAAATGTCAATAAAATACCTATTAAAATAGCATAAAATATATAAGTATTATATGCCTTTTTTTGTGAGAATATCTCTTTATTAAGGTATAAAAATGACCCTAAAGTATCCTTAATAATAATAAATCTAAAGGATAGCATAAATGCTATTGCGATAAAATACAAAAGCTTTATATTAAATCCATTATCAAAAAAAGATTCACAATAAAAGTTTATTAAAAAATGAATCAACACTAATATATATGTATTACTTACAAAATCTACCAAAAATGTCTTCAATCTATTCATTATCTAATTTCCATTTCTTCTGCATCTTGTCCATAAATATCTTGAAACCTCTCAGGAGTAATGTCAATTGGTAATCCATCAAAAACTATTTGACCATTTTTTAAAGCGATGACTCTCGAACCGTATTTTCTTGCTAAACTTAAAAAATGCAAAGAACAAACAACAGTAATATTATCCTCTTTATTAAGTTTTCCAAGATATTTCATTACAGAATCAGCAGTTGCCGGATCAAGACTTGCTACCGGTTCATCAGCTAAAAGCAAGTCAGGTTCTTGCATAAGTGCTCTAGCGATTGCAATTCTTTGTTTTTGCCCACCACTTAATTTTTTAATTTTTTGTTTTTCAAATTGCAATAATCCAACTCTCTCAAGATTAGATTTAGCTTGAGAAATAAGAGGCTTATCAAAAAACATTTTTAATGATTTCCAAAAATTTAAATAACCTAATCTTCCGGTCATTACATTAAATATAGCCGAAAGATTAGTAATCAGATTAAACTCTTGAAAAATCATTCCTATATGTTAACGAATACTTTTTAAAAGTCTTTTATCGGCTGAAGTTACATCATTATCTTTAAAATTTATCATACCCTTAGTAGGTTCAATTAATCTATTAATACATCTAAGAAGAGTAGATTTCCCTGATCCGGACAAACCAAGAAGCACAATAAACTCACCATGTTTTATCTCTAAATTAATATCGTATAAGGCTTGAAATCCATTTGGATAAATTTTATCTAAATTTTTAATGGTTAAAATAGCTTTATTTTGCATATATCTTATTTAAAAAAATCAGTAGGATCCATTCCGAGAGATTCAAGTGATTTTCTCACTATATCATAATCTTCATCTGAGGCTTTACTGAAACCATTTATAGAATATAGTTCATCTAATTGCTTTTTTCCTTCAGGTTCTTCAGATATCTCCAATAATGCATTTAAAATCTGATTTTTCATTTCAATTGGAAATTTGTCTCTAAAAGTGACAGTATCGTTTGGTATCCATTCAGTATATCCAATAATCTTTGTTTTTTCAAATACATCGGGATAAGTCTCTGAGATATACATTCTTGCATCCTGAGGAATCCCTAAGCTATCAGGTGGTGACCAAAAACTACAACCTACATCGGCTAAACCTTGATAAACTGCCATAATTGCCTGAGGATGACCACCCGCCATAATTTCTCTCGAAGGCATAATTTCTTCTTGTTTAAGCAATGCACTTGGATAAATATAACCTGAAGTTGAAGCTGCGTCAGTATATGCAATAGTTTTATCTTCAATATCTTCAATACTATTAATTTCGCTATCCTTAAGTGCTACAAATTGACCTCTATATTTATTTAACCCGTTTCTTACTGTCATTAATTCCACTTGTGCATTATATTTTTCGTTTGCTAATATATATGCAAAAGTTGCTAAAAAGGCTATATCTGCTTCTTCTGTTCCCATTGCTTCAATAACTGCAGCATAGCTGGTTGGAACAGCTATTTTAAAATTATATCCCGTCTTTTCTTCTAAACGATTAGCAATATATTCTGCACTGGTCACAATTTTTGCTGCCTCCATTGATGGAACAAAATACATTTTAACAGGATTTTGCTTTGATCCCAAGGGTTGTTTACCTCCACAAGCTGAGATAAGTAGAACAAACACTATTATTATAATGCTTTTTACTTTCATTAATAACCTACTTTCATATTTTTAATTATTTATTTCTGTATATTTTATTAGATTTTGACCGGTCATTTCTTTTGGAACCTTAATATTCATTAAATGCAGTATTGTTGGAGCAATATCACCAAGTTTTCCATCTTTTAATTTTATTTTTTTATCTTGATTATGAATTACGATAAAGGGAACTTTGTTCATACTATGTGCAGTCATAATATTTCCATTTTCATCAATCATTTGTTCAGCATTTCCATGATCAGCAGTAACCAAAATATGATAATTTTGCGTCTGAGCTACAGGTATAATTTTTTCTACACAATCATTAATGGTCTCAACTGCTTTAATTACTGCACTAAATTGACCTGTATGCCCAACCATATCACAATTAGCAAAATTAATAATAATCAAATCATATTTATCTTGTATTAAAGCATCTAAAGCTCTATCTGTTACTTCTAATGCACTCATTTCAGGTTGTAAATCATAAGACGCAACCTTAGGTGAACTCACAAGAATTCTTTCTTCATTGTTAAAAGGTTGCTCTACCCCACCGTTAAAGAAAAATGTTACGTGAGCATATTTTTCAGTTTCTGCTAATCTTAACTGACAAAGATTATTATCTTGTATTACTTGACCCAAAATATTTTCTAATTTCTGAGTACGAAAAGCTACTTCAACATATTTATCAAATTTTATATCATATTCAGTCATAGTAACATATTTTAAATTCTGAAATTTTTTAACCGGAAATTCTCTAAAATCATCAAAGATAAAACTTCTTGTTAATTCTCTCGGACGATCAGATCTAAAATTAAAAAAGATAATTGAATCATTATCACTTATAACAGCTTTTGGTTTATTATCTTTTTGAATAACTGTAGGTATAATAAATTCATCAGTAATATCATTTGTATAACTTTCTGAAATACATAAAACAGGATCTGTTGAAATATTCCCTTTACCAAAAACTAAAGCATCGTAAGCTTTATTGATACGTTCCCATCTATTATCTCTATCCATTGCATAATATCTACCACTTATAGAAGCTATATCTCCAATATTAGAATTAGTAGATTTTTGAAGTTTACAAATATGTTTTTGATATTCTTTAATAAAATCAATCCCGGAATGAGGTAAAGTATCTCTTCCGTCCATAAAAATGTGATAATAAACCTTATAAAAATTTTCTCTAATACATAAATCCAAAATCGCATATAAATGAGTTAAACTACTATGAACTCCTCCGTCTGATAGAAGACCAAATAAATGCAAATTGCTTTTATTTTGTTTAGAATGTTTTATTGCAGATAAAAGAGCCGAATTTGAAAAAAATTCACCTGTTTCAATTTTATTATCTATAAGAGTATTTAATTGATAAACAATCCTCCCGGCACCAATATTCAAATGCCCTACTTCAGAATTACCCATTATACCTTCGGGTAAGCCTACATCTTTACCATTTGTTTTCAACGTTGACATTGGGTATGTCTTTTCAAGCTTTCTCAAAAAAGGAATATTTGCGTGTTTAATTGCATTTCCTTCTGAATCTTGACTGATTCCATAACCATCAAGAATTAATAATAATAATTTGTTTGTCATCTATTCTCCATTTATACTTGTTCTATTTTTTAAATCCATTATGTAATAAATCAATTATTTCATTTTTAAATTGATCTATATCAAATTCTTGTTTATTTAAAATATAATCTGTCATTGCAAACTCAACACTTCCAAATATTACTATAGCTGTGGTATGTGGGTTAATTTCTCTTATAGAACCTTCGTCAATACAATCAATTATAATCTTTTCAAGATATTCTATAAAAATTGAGACCGGTTTAAAATCAGGAAATTTTGAATAAAATAATGAATTCTGTCTCATCTCTTGTATAAAAAACTTTGCATAAGCTTTATCTGACTTAATTAATTCTAATTTTAACTCAAAAAATTTATGTAATTTAGCAATAGAAGTAAGCTCATTCTTAACTTTTGTATCAATATAAGCTAACTTTTCATCAATCATTTTTGTAAAAACTTTAATAAATAAGTCATCCTTATTTTTAAAATATAGATATATGGTACCATCTGCAATATTTGCTTTACTTGCAATGTCTTTAATTTTTGAATTATAAAATCCTTTTTTTGCAAATACTTTAATAGCTGCTGAATAAATTGCTTCTAATTTTTTTCGTTTATTTCTTTCTTTTTTCTTTATCATAATTTACTCCACTACTCTAATATATATACGGAATGGTCATAACTACCGAAAATTAGCCTATCTTGATGTAAAACCGGCGAAGCAACTATTGCGTCTTTTGTTTGAAAATCCC
This sequence comes from Candidatus Cloacimonadota bacterium, assembly GCA_023230175.1. Taxonomy (GTDB): domain Bacteria; phylum Cloacimonadota; class Cloacimonadia; order Cloacimonadales; family WRIO01; genus JALNXV01. The sequence continues at coordinate 655 of JALNXV010000078.1, read as the reverse complement.
AAAGAAGACTACCCGATTTAATATTTAATGCTAATAATTTACCATTTTTTAAGCCTACATAAACAACTCTTGAAGATGTCAATGCCGGCGATGTAACTTCCGAATCTGTTTTATATGACCATACTAATTGACCATTCATCTGATCTAAAGCATATACATTTTTATCATAAGAACCTACTATTACTAAATTTTGATTAATTGCAGGAGCTACGTCAATCATATCATTTGCCGTAAAGGTCCAAATTAATTTCCCACTAATTAAATCTAAACAATGCACATTACCATCTCGTGAAGAAATAAAAACTCTATTATTAAAAATTACCGGATTTGTATAGTTGAGTAAATCTTCATTACTTGCTCTAAATGTCCACTGAGGTTCACTAACTATATGTTCCGAAGTAAAATTATTCTTATAACAAATAACTAAGCCCTTTTCCGAATAAAAAATAATGTAATTATTAATTGCTGCCGGACTTGAATAAACAGACTCCCGCATTTTTACTTTGATAACCTGTTCACCATTTTTTACGTTTACCTTATGATAGTAACCATCAGTTGATGCAAAATGTAATATATCATTTTTAATTATTGGTGAAGAATAAATACCTGCATTTGCGATATATTTCCATAGTATTGTACCTGTTTTTTTATTTAA
>JALNXV010000516.1 GCA_023230175.1 Candidatus Cloacimonadota bacterium | reverse complement strand
CCTCACGGGTATTTCGCACATACACCGGAACCTTTAAGTAAAAACCTTAAACAAATTGAAGAGGCTGTCAAACAACATAAAGCAGATATCGGCTTTGCAACTGATCCGGATGTTGACAGACTTGCAATTATTGATGAAACAGGAAATTGTATCGGTGAAGAGTTTTCTCTCTTATTGTCAGAAAAATTCATACTTTCTACTTTGCAAAAAAACAATATAAAGCTAAATGATATCGTTACTAACCTGTCTTCTTCAATGGCTTCTGAAGATATTGCCAATGAATATGGCATAAATGTTATACGCACTAAAGTCGGTGAAATTAATGTCGGCAATACAATGAAAGCTATCAAAAGCCCTGTAGGCGGAGAAGGAAACGGTGGAATAATCTGCCCGGATGTACATTACACCAGAGATGCTATCGCAGGTATGGCATTAATCCTTGCCTATATGGCTCAAACCAATAAAAAAATATCTACTTTATGCAATCAAATTCCACATTATTATTTTGCAAAAAGTAAGATTGAAACTAATAAGGATTTATTAGATAACATTATGAAAAAAGCTGAAATTGCCTTTCTTGACAATAATAACTTTGATGTAGTTAAAATTGACAAAACTGACGGTATTAAAATCATCTTAACAAAAGCTTGGATTCATATCAGAAAATCAGGAACTGAACCCATTATCAGGGTTTATGTCGAAGCTGAATCAACCGAAAAAGCAGAACAATTATGCTCCGACGCAAAAACATTATTAACTAATTAATAAAAAATAAATAGGAGTATCAATGACTAAAGCACCAAAAACAGCTATCATTCCCACAAGAAACGACGATTATCCTGAATGGTATCAACAGGTCATCAAAGCTGCCGACCTTGCAGAAAACAGCGATGTGAGGGGCTGTATGGTAATCAAACCTTGGGGATACGCTTTATGGGAAAATATACAAAAAAATCTGGATATTATGTTTAAAGAAACAGGGCATAAAAACGCTTATTTTCCTTTATTTATACCTAAAAGTTACTTTGAAAAAGAAGCAGAACACGTAGAAGGATTTGCTAAAGAATGTGCTGTGGTAACTCATTCTAAATTAGAAGACGATGGTAACGGTGGTTTAAAAGTTGCCGGAGAATTAACAGAACCCTATATTGTCAGACCTACTTCAGAAACTATCATTGGAGCATCATTTGCTAAATGGGTTCAATCTTATAGAGATTTACCTCTTCTAATCAATCAATGGGCTAATGTAGTTCGTTGGGAAATGCGAACAAGATTATTCTTGCGTACTGCAGAATTTTTATGGCAAGAGGGACATACCGTACACGCAGACGAAGAAGATGCTATGAGAGAAACAAAACAAATGCTCAAGGTATATTCTGACTTTGCACATAATTACCTGGCATTACCCGTTATTGAGGGTGAAAAGACTCCTGGCGAAAGATTTCCCGGGGCAAAAAACACGTACTGTATTGAAGCAATGATGCAAGACAAAAAGGCATTACAAGCAGGGACTTCACATTTCTTAGGACAAAATTTCGCTCAAGCATCTGATATTAAATTCCAAAACAAAGATGGAGAAATACAATACGCCTGGACTACATCATGGGGTGTTTCCACTCGCCTAATAGGTGCTCTAATAATGGCTCATAGCGATGATAACGGATTAGTTATCCCTCCAAGAATTGCTCCTCAACATATAGTCTTTATACCTATTTACAAAAATGAAGAAGATAAAGAAAAAGTACTCTCCTTTGTTAATAATATCATTTCTCAACTTAAAAAAATCCGATACAATGACGAATATATCAGAATCGAACTCGATGACCGCGATTTAACAGGAAGTGAAAAAAGCTGGCAATGGATAAAAAAAGGAGTTCCTGTAAGAGTTGAAATTGGCCCGCGTGATATGCAAGAAAACTCTGTCTTTGTCGGACGTAGAGATATGGAACCCAAAGACAAAAAAGCTATTAAAAAAGATGACTTTATAAATAATATCTGCTCTATTCTTGATGAAATTCAAAATAACATTTTCAATAAAGCATTAGAATTTAGAAAACAAAATACAATCAATATTGATACTAAAGAAGAGTTTTATAAATTCTTTACTGCTAACAATCCTGAAAGACCGGAAATTCATGGTGGTTTCGCTATGAGTCACTGGTGTGAAGATGAAAAATGCGAAGACAAAATCAAAGAAGATTTAAAAGTAACTATCAGATGCATACCTTTAGATGATAATCTTGAAGACGGAAATTGTATCATCTGCGGTAAACCCTCTCACCGAAGAGTAGTATTTGCAAAAAGTTATTGATATATTTAAATATTAAAAGCCGAACTTATGTTCGGCTTTTGTAATTATTTATTCAATCACTTAGAGTTCTTCGTGGTTAATAATTATCGGTGTTTAATCGGTGACTAATCTTCTCTGTGCGTTCTGTGTTTCTCTGTGGTTAAATAATTAAAAGTTTAACCGCCAAGTACTCCAAGCCCTCAAAGTCAATGTAAAAGAAAATATTCTATAAGCTTCCG